>NZ_ADJN01000066.1:0-13573 GCF_000178095.1 Peptostreptococcus anaerobius 653-L
GGACTACGTAAAGTAATCCCCTTTTCTAATCCTGTTTTTTAAATTTTACATCTTATTCAAACTTTTATCTTACTTTATTATAAATGCTAAATGCCCCTTGTCCATATTGTCCTTTGCATAACCATTAATATTCGTCCTTTGTATCAATAATGGTTTCTTGTATTTTACGCTCATTGGTGCAGTGGCAATACCAATAATAGGGTCCTTATCAGTAATAGCAAGTCGCGATGTCGTTCCCTTGTATAAGTTATCTAGTATAACCTTAGAAGTATCAAACCTGTTTTTACCAGCCAACCTGGTATTAATTATACCTTTCTTTTCAAGTACTTTGACAACCTCTGGAGAAATAGTTAAAGCTCCTCCGACTAATAGACACTTATCACCTTTTTTCAATCGTTTGTCAATTTCAATCGGTAATTTATCGTACCTAGTCAACAACAGAGGTAGTTTTCTTTCGTATGAATACTGTGATATAGACGGAACATCATTGAAATTTTCTCCACTACATATTATGTATTCACCAGAAATCTTCATAGATCTTGCAATATTATTGGATGTTTCATACCTGTTTTTACCAGCATAATCACGAATTTTAAAACCTTTAACCGTCAGTTCATCTCTGACTTTAGATGAAATCACTTCATCACCTGAACATATGGCTATTTGCTCAACGTGTAAACGCTCTAATTCCTTTAAAAGATTTTCATCCAATTTGTCTTTAGCTGACAATAATATTGGTCCATCCACATCACCTGCCAAACCAGCCGCTGAAAGTGAATCTGCTATGCTATTTTCTCCAACGAGTACAGCTATCTTAGCCCTAGCAAAAGAAGCCTGTGATATCATAATCGCAGTATCTATTCTCGTTTTTTGTGATTCAAGCTGCCAAAAATTTCTACTAGTGTCTATACTTACACTTTCATCTTTATTAAGTATTTCCATTATAGGTTCAATCATACTTTCTTCGGTATAAAAAACATAGTATTCATTTTTATTGCTGTCTTTATTAAACTTTTCCAATACACCTATATTTTCCTTCTCATTTGCTAGCTTATAATAGAAACCTATAGAAAAACCTTGTCCCTCAATACAAAACTCTGGTAAACATTTCAACCTATCGTTTGATATTTTCTTTATTTTTATGTTTGAAATAAACTTAGATAGGCTTTCCCTTATCATATCATCACCTAGCACATATCTCTGTCCCTTATTGGGACCGTATTTTATGGTAGATGATGCATCAACCATTTTAGACATCTCGCTAGATAAGTCACTTTCTGCAAAAACAAGAGAACTACTCGTTAAAGTTAGCGTTGACACCATAGCTAGGGCTAGTGATTTTTTGTAATTCATTATAACACCTCCAATTAATTAGCATTACCATAGAATGTATTATTTCCAATAAAAACTGGTCTCGCATTTGTCGAAGCCCTCATTTCAGCGGCTTGAACAGCTTTCAAGATTGGTTTTTTACCATTTGCCTCATTCCAAAAGTATCTACAGAAATCATATGCCTCATTTACACCTACCCTTCTATCCCAACCTATAAATGCACCCGCTTTGCTACTGATATGAAACGTATTAGCCCAATTATTATTAGCACCTGTACTGCACGCATCCAAAAACGCGAATCTAAGACCTAAATTGGGATATCTCTTCTGTAAATAACTTGCTGTTATTTCATTCGTATCAGTAGAAAGTGCCTCTGTACTACCGTGACAATCTATGTAAAGCCCCCTAAATCCTGCAGTAGTTATAGAATTTATGATAGTATCTCCTATTTCTCCACTTGTAATATATTTAGGTAACATCACATACCCAAGTCTCCTTAAGCCATCCTCAGCTAATTGTGCTGACTGCTCTGCAAATCTAAAACCTTTGTACGCAATAGACTTGCCCTTAATAGTAGCTTTCGAATAATCTACTTCAACTACGCTTGAATCTTGTGGACTCAAAACTATTTTAGTTCCATCACTCAAAATTGTTATATATGCCAAAACAACCTCACCACTTGATTTTTTATAAGCACCCAAACTTGTCTCAACGTCATTTAAAGTATATGTAATTTTATCTTTTTCAGCATAATCGAGAGCAGCTTCTTGAGCAACGTGCATACTAACCATTGGTTCTTTATACTCAAGCTCTTCTTTATTTCTAAATAAAGTGACAATATTATCTGAGTTAGGATCATATATAAAAACGTAATTATCGTATTTGTTAACAACACCCCTACTCAAAACTTTATCGTATTTATAATATATAGTACCATTATAATAATTTTTCTTAATTGTATTAATATACCCCTTAGAAGTTATCATTTCATCCATACGATCTAAAACAGGGCTGATGACACTTCTGGTACGCACTTGAATACCTTGCTTGGGTGCACTATAATCCAGTGTATCACACCCCAATAATTCTCCATTTTCTGTAAGTGATATAAACGAATTTCCGTTGTATATAACCTTAAAATATTTTTCAGGAGATCCATCATTATTTTCAACCATAAATACTTTCTCTTCATCACCGTTAACTTTTATTCCCATAGAATTCAATGTTGCGTTAGCCTTATCGAGAATTTCATCACGTAAAACTCCATCTATATTTTTGAAATCCTCAGATAATGAAAACTGTGCCCTTTCATCATCACTTAAACGCTCTACCCCATATGCCTTTCCTAGAAGCAGAAAAGAAAACAACAATACTGTTACACATAAAATTAAATTTTTTTTCATAACCATTACCTCCTAAGCAAAATACTTATACTTAAAAAAGAACTGACTAAATACTTATCCTGTTACAGTAATAGTATCATACATTTTATAATAATACAAGTCATTATATTTAAAACCTTATTTGAAAATGATTATAAATAAAACAAGCTTATTTAAAACTGTATTGTATCCAATAACCTTTTTTTCTTTATATCCAACTGAATATATACTTTATTATATTATATATCTCACTTAACATTTCTGAACTTTCTCTTTAAATTTTATCCTTTTTATTAGTTTTTACATTTATTTCCTTGCAATACCTAGTCCACAGGTCTTTTCTTCTCTTCTTGGTCAACTTCTTAGATTCTTCCAATCTCCACTCATCTACCTTTTTATGGTTTCCAGAAATTACAACTTGTGGTACTTCCAATCCCATAAATTCCCTAGGTCTTGTGTACTGTGGATATTCCAATAAATTATGTTCAAATGTCTCATCTTCAAAGGACTCCTGTTTGTTAAGAACACCTGGTATCAATCTTGCAATAGAATCTATCATCACTAGCGCAGGAAGTTCTCCCCCCGTCAAAACATAGTCACCTATAGACACCTCGTCCGTCACAATCAAATCTATTATCCTTTGGTCTACTCCCTCGTAGTGGCCACATAAAAATGTTATACTCTCTTCACTAGCTAGTTCTTTTGCCATATTCTGATCAAAAGTCCTTCCCTTGGGAGATAGGTATATGAGTCTGCTTTTTTTGTTTGTATCAGAATTTAAACCTAACTCATCCATATCTTCCATTATCTTCTCATATGTGGAGTATATTGGCTGGGGAGTCATGACCATACCTGCACCTCCACCAAAGGGATAATCGTCAACTTTTTTATGCTTATTTTCTGAATAGTCCCTAATATTATAAGCCTTTATATCCAATATTTCTTTTTCAACGGCTCTTTTTATAATACTTTCACCAACATAAGAGTATATCATATCAGGGAATAGTGTCATAACATTTATTCTTATATCCCACACCTCTTTTCTTTTATTTACATAGCTTAATTAATCAAGTAGTCCTGGTATTGGCTTTACCTTGATTATCCTAGCTTCCTTATCTATTTTCGGCACTATTTCATATGTTGCCGGTATTAAAAACTCCTTGTCGCTTCCTTTTACAATGTATACATCATTTGCTGAATATTGAAGAACTTCTTTTAACTCACCTATATATTCTCCGTCTACTGTTTCAACCTTCATACCTATCATGTCTACAATCAACATTTCATCATCATCTAGTTCATAAGTATTTGACCTATCTACATACAAGTCTTTCTGTATAAAGGCCTGTACAGATTCTATGGTGTCATAACTTTTAATCTTTATAACTACCATGTCATTGCTGATTTTACTTGTTTTTTCTACCTGGTACTTTTTAGTTCTATCTTTTCCTATATAGAAGTAATCCAATTCTTTGAACCTATCTATATTATCTGTATATGAATATACCTTAAGATCACCCTTTAGACCTCTAGTTGTAACAAACTTGCCTATTCTAAAATATTCTATATCTTTACTCATAACTTTTCCTCATTAATTATATAATAACCTTTTATAACCTGTAATTGTAATTTAGAAAAAGGATTAGGTAACCCTAATCCTCGACAATTTCTAAACTTGCATTTACTTTCTTCTTGTTTGATACTGACTTTAGTACGGTTCTCATAGATTTAGCAATTCTACCTTTTTTGCCGATTACTTTTCCCATTTCTGAGTCTTCTACCTTCAGCTTTAAAAGTACATCCTTGCCATTCACTATTTCCTCAACTTCGACACTATCAGGGTTATCAACAAGAGCCTTTGCTATTCCTTCAATTAGCTCCTTCATAATATCAACTCCTAAAAAGGATTATTTAGATAGTGCTATTCCGTTTGCAGCGAAAAGCTTCTTAACAACTTCTGTTGGCTGTGCACCAGTTGCTAACCACTTTATAGCCTTTTCTTCGTCAATCTTAACCTGCTTTGGTTCAGTTAGTGGGTTGTAGTATCCTATTTCTTCTATGAATCTACCATTTCTTGGTGATCTAGCATCTGCTACTATTACTCTGTAAAAAGGTCTCTTATGTGTTCCCATTCTTCTTAATCTGATCTTTACTGCCATTGTTATTCCTCCAAATTTTATTAATTAATTATTATTTATTTTAGATATATTTCTCAATCATGCTATCTAGCCAAGAACTATATCAATTTAACTTATCCTTTATCTCATTCTTTTATTTTTAACCGAGATTTATATGCCTAGCCTCTAATATATACACTAGCCTACTAACAAGCACCTAAAATGGTAGCTTTGGTAGTTTTGGAAAACCACCTTTTTTCATCTTGCCCATCATATTGCCCGACTGGAACATCTTCATCATCTTCTTCATTTCGTTGAACTGCTTGATAAGTCTATTTACATCTGCTACTGTTGTAGCACTACCTCTTGCAATTCTCTTTTTTCTTGAAGCATTTAATATAGATGGGTTCCTACGTTCCTTTACTGTCATGGACTGGATTATAGCCTTTGTCTTTTTTAGCTCTTTCTTGCCCTTTTCCATATCTCCCATCTGGGCTTTCATTCCACCCATACCAGGAATCATATCCATGATTTTGTCTATTGATCCTATCTTCTGGATTTGTTCTAACTGGTTTAGGAAGTCTTCAAAATCCATTTCGTTCTTTCTCATTTTGGCTTCAAGCTCTTTGGCTTTTTCCATGTCTAGGCTTGACTGCGCCTTTTCAATAAGAGTAAGAACATCTCCCATTCCCAGTATCCTAGATGCCATCCTATCTGGATAGAATGGTTCTATATTGTCTAGTTTTTCTCCCATACCTACAAACTTGATTGGCTTCTTAGTTACAGCTCTAATAGATAGGGCCGCTCCACCTCTTGTGTCACCATCCATCTTTGTAAGTACAACACCATCAATTCCTAGGGCTGTATCAAAGCTCTCTGCTACGTTTACAGCATCCTGTCCTGTCATAGCATCTACAACCAATAGGATCTCTTGTGGTCTAGCCACAGACTTGATATCCTTCAATTCCTGCATCAAGACTTCATCAACATGGAGCCTACCAGCAGTATCTATGATTACCAAATCATTCTTGTTCTTGTTGGCGTGCTCTAGAGCAGCCTTTGCTATATCAACTGGAGATACCTTGTCTCCAAGTGTGAACACTTCTATGTCCAGCTTCTCGCCTACAACCTGCAACTGCTTGATAGCTGCTGGCCTGTATACGTCTCCTGCAACCAATAAAGGATTCTTACCCTGTCCCTTTAGGTAGCCTGCTAGCTTACCTGAAGTAGTAGTCTTACCAGCACCCTGTAGACCAACCATCATTATTACCGTTGGAGATTTACTTGAGAAACTGATCTTGGACTGGACATCACCCATCAGTGCTGTCAACTCTTCATTAACTATCTTAACAACCATCTGTCCTGGTGTAAGACTCTTCATTACATCTTCGCCAATACAACGCTCTTGGACTACCTTTATAAAGTCTTTGACAACCTTGAAGTTTACGTCTGCTTCAAGTAGGGCCATCTTGACCTCTCTCATTGCTAGCTTTACATCTTCTTCTGTAAGCTTGCCCTTAGATCTCAGCTTGCCAAATGCGTTTTGAAGCTTTTCTGATAGACCTTCAAATATCATTATATCAACTCCCTAATTTCGTCAATTAATACCATCAGCTGACCTCTGTCTCCAAGGCAATCATCACCTTTAGGTTCATTTTGTATGATATCAGCCAACTTATCTATTTTATCATCTATTTTACTTAATTTCTTTGCCATACCTAGCTTGTCTTCATAATCTCTAAGAGATTTTTCCGATCTTCTCAAACTGTCAAATATCGACTGCCTAGAAGTGCCAAGTATATTACTTATCTCACCTAGGGAATAATCCTCTTCATAATACATGGAAAGAATATCTCTTTGTTTTTCAGTTAGTAAAGGACCGTACTGGGCGTACAATATTTCTATTTCAACCATCTTCTGTATATCCATTAGTCCTCCTTCTGTAAAGGTCTTTCACTTTACACAAGTTATATGATACCCCATCAATAGATAAAAGTCAATACTTTTAAGCAAAAAGTGTAAAGTATTTAACATTGACACTTCTTGTTGAAAAGCCAATATCAAAAATATACTTTACACTTAATAAATATTCTTAGTAATTTCACTTAAACCTATGTTCTATACAAATAGTAATTTCACTTACACCTATGTTCTATACAAATAGTAATTTCACTTGAATTTACATCCTATCCAAATATAGCGTCTGTAAATGACTGGGCATCAAATACCTGTAGGTCTTCTGCCTTTTCACCTACACCTATTAGCTTGACCGGCACATCAACCTCAGACTTAACAGCTAATACTACTCCACCCTTGGCAGTACCGTCTAGCTTGGTAAGGACTATGCCTGTTATGTCTGCAACCTCTTTGAATGTCTTGGCCTGGCTGACAGCATTCTGACCAGTTGTAGCATCTACGACTAATAGTACTTCCTTTTTAGCCTCTGGATATTCCCTATCTATTATCTTAAATATCTTGCCTAGCTCGTTCATCAAATTGGCCTTGTTATGGAGTCTTCCTGCAGTGTCACATATAAGTAAGTCTACTTTTCTAGACTGTGATGCCTTTATAGCATCGAATATAACAGCTCCTGGATCTGCTCCTTCGTGGTGCTTTATTATGTCTACTCCAACCCTTGTAGCCCATATATCAAGCTGTTCAGTAGCAGCTGCCCTAAATGTATCAGCAGCAGCAAGCATTACCTTTTTGCCGTCTTTTTTATATTTTTGAGCTAGTTTGCCTATAGTTGTAGTCTTACCTACACCATTTACTCCTACCATGACTATGACTGCGGGACTAGGATCTATCTCTATCTTAGGATTGCCCTCTGTAAGTATGTTAGATATTATCTCCTTTAATAGGTCTCTTACTTCAAGTGGGTCTGTAACCCCCCTCTTTTTAATCATGACCCTCAACTGGTCTATGATATCCATAGTAGTTGTAAGCCCAACATCCGCAGTTATTAGGACTTCTTCAAGCTCTTCTAAAAGATCTTCGTCTATCTTTGTATAGGAATTTAGTATATCATCTACCCTGCCCATAATATTGGACTTAGTCTTGGATAACCCCTCCATAAGACGAGCAAAAAGTCCCTTTTTAACCTCTTCTTGCAGTTCTTCTTCTACTTCTAATTCTTCACTATTATCTCTTTGAGAACTTTGGTGGTCCTCCTTGACAATTTCTTCAAGTTCTTCTATCTTTTCTATGGCTTCTTTATGAATTTCTTCTTTTTCTATTTCTTCAAGCTCTTTGTCTTCAGACTTTTTCCAGAATTTAAACATATTACCTCCTATGACTCTATCATCTTTTCAGCTTCATTTAGCCTAATACTTATTACAGATGATACCCCTTTTTCCTGCATTGTAATACCATAAATATAGTCAGCAACCTCCATAGTCCCCCTCCTGTGTGTAACTGCAACAAACTGGGTACCTGAACTTAGGTCTTTTAAAAACGCTCCAAACCTATACACATTGACATCATCAAGTGGGGCCTCTATTTCATCAAGTATACAGAAAGGTGTCGGCTTTGATATCAGTATTGCAAATAGGATACAGATAGCTGTCATGGCCTTTTCTCCACCTGATAGTAGGGATAGGTTCTTCATCTTTTTGCCAGGAGGCTGGGCTGTAATCTCTATATCACAAGAAAGTACATTTTCATAATCACTGATCTTTAGGTCAGCATTTCCACCTTCAAATAGACTCTTATATACCTTTTTAAAGTTGTCATTTATTATTTTAAAGCTATCAAGAAATTCCTTCTTCATCTTTTCTACTAGATCATCAATAAGTCCGTTTAGGGATTCTATTGACTCTTCTAGGTCTATCTTCTGACTTGAGTAAAACTCATGACGTTCCTTTATCTCTTCGTACTCATCTATTGAGTCTAGGTTAACATTTCCTAGGTTTTTGATAGACTTTTTAAGTTTCTCTATCTTTGCAAGGTCTACTTCTAGTTCCTGGTCCCTGTAGTCCATAGCCTGAACATAGGTCAAGTCATACTTTTCATATAGATTTGTAAGTATGTTGTCACTTGCAACCCTAGCACGATCAAGTTTTGACTCATAGTTGAAGTTTTCTTCCCTATAATTGTTGTATGACCTATCCTTTTCCCTAGCAAGTCTTTTCTTTTCATCATATCCAATCCTAAGGTCGTCTTTTTCCAACCTTTTTTCAACCATGGTCTGGGACATTTCTTCCAAGTTAGCTTCCATTTGAACGAGCTCTTTTTCATACTTTTCTATCAGCTCGTCTAGGAAGTTTAGCTCATTTTCGTTTTCAGCTATGGAGTCTCCTAGTTTTTTCTGCCTGTCTTTGGATTCATCTATATCATTAGAGATTCTTGATATTTCTTCTATTAGGTTTTTAAAGGCTTCCTTTTCCCTTACTAGGTCTAGGTTCTTCTCGTTATATACCTTTACCACCTCACCAAATTCTAGGTTAGCCTTTTTGTGTTCAAGAACAAGGTCTTCTATATTTGATGTATTGTCCTTTGATTCAATGGATATGCTTTCAAGTGTATTTTGGCACTCATCATATATCTTTTTACTAGATTCAATAGAATCTCTTATTTTACTTGATTCTTCCTTGTATGATTCTATATTCTTTTTCTTATTAGACTTAGATTCAGTCAATATTTTCAACTCTGTTTCAAGACCTATCCTTGACCTATCTTTGCCTAATTTTGAATTTCTAAGGACTTCTATCTCTTTTTCTAAGTCCTCTATATACTCATGAGATTCTCTTATTGTATTTTCAAGGTTCAATTTGTCCTTTTCCTTAGACTTTATTTCTAAGTCTAGTTCATTTATTATCCTCTTCCTGGACAATATATTACTATTGACCTTTAGGGATCCACCTGTCAGAGCACCACCTGGATTTACTATATCCCCTTCAAGTGTGACTATCTTAAACCTATGTCCTGCTTCTCTAGCAAGGGCTACTGCCTTGTCTATATCCTCTACAAGAACAACCCTACCAAGTAGGTTTTCAACTAGGCTTGTATACTCTTTGCTGTACTTGATAAGGTCTGAGCATATACCTATGTAGTCTGTCTTATAGGCCCTATCAAATTTCAACTTATTTGACCTCATGACATTCATAGGCAAAAACGTAACCCTGCCTAAATTGTTTTTTTTAAGGTAGTTAATGGCTGTCTTTGCTGAGGCCTCATCTTCTACTACTACATTCTGTATTGCAGCACCAAGAGAAGCCTCTATGGCCTTTTCATATTTTTGAGGAACACTTACAAGTTCTCCAAAAGCACCTCTTATACCCTTGATATTCTTGTTTTTAAGGACCTCTTTTACACCCCTGTTAAATCCTTCGTGGTGGTTTTCCATATCTACATATGTGTTGTGCTTACTCCTTAAACTTGCTATTGAGTAATTTAGGTCCTGCTGGCTCTTGATCCTTGCCCTATAATCAGACTCTCTGTCTTTTAACTCTAAAGACTTTTCAGATATAGTCTTTGTTATCTTGTCTAGGTCTTTAGATAGGTCTTCAAGCTCTAGATTCTTTGAATCAATGTCCTTGTCATCTAGTCCTATTTCCTTGTTTAGGTCATCTATTTGGATGCCTATATCCTCAAGCCTAGCCTTCATATTATCAATATTAGCACCAACCCTTGCAAAATCCTGAGATATATTTTCTCTTTTTTCTAACAAGGATATTGATGTTGACTTGTTATCATTTATCTTATTATCAAGGTCTTCTAGCACCTTTTCTAGCCTGATTTTCTGATTGAAGATATCTTCCATAGATTCTTCTATAGACTCTATTTCATATGACTTTTCATCAGCCCTCTTGTGGACCTTGTCAAGCTCTATATTATCTACTTCTATTTTTTTATCAGCGAGCTTAATTTCATTTTTCTTTCTTTCAATCTCACCCTCTTGGAATTTGACCTTTTCCTTAGACACCTGAATTTCTGACTTCTTATATGAAATTTTTGTTTTCATATCTATGTTGTCTTCACCCATCTTGTCTAACAAGATTTCTAATTCGTCAATCTCCTTAGATAGAGAAACTAGGTCTTCTTCAAGGTCAAATTTTTCCTGACCCAAGATTTCCATCTCTTTTGATATCTCCTGGATCTTAGCTGTATATTGGCTAATTTCTTCTTCTAGTCCCTTGTTTTTGTTTATAAAGTCATTTATTTCAAGAATTTTTAATTCATCTCTTAGGACTATGTACTTTTTGGCCTTTACCTGCTGTCTCTCAAGAGGTTTCAACTGCTTGTCCACCTCTTCAAATATATCATTTATCCTTTCTAGATTTTCACTAGATTTTTTAAGGTTTCTCTCTGCTTCATTCTTTTTATATCTATACTTGGCTATACCGCAAGCCTCATCAAATATTTTTCTCCTATTGGCTGGGTTGTTGCTTAGTATATCTTCAACCTTACCCTGTTCTATAATAGAGTAGCCATCCTTGCCTATGCCTGTGTCCATCAGAATTTCCCTGATGTCCTTTAGTCTACATGATTTACCATTTATATAAAAATTAGACTCACCAGTCCTGTAGGCCTTTCTTTTGATGACCAATTCGTTTGAATCTATATCTATTTCACCATTAGAATTATCTAGGGTGATAGCAACTTCACAATAATTCATGGCCTTCTTGGAATCAGTACCTGAAAAGATCACGTCTTCCATTTTTTCACCACGAAGACTCTTGATACTCTGCTCACCTAGGACCCACCTAACAGCATCGGATATATTACTCTTACCACTGCCATTAGGACCTACTATTGCCGTAACACCCTTGTCAAAGAATATATCTGTTTTCATTGGAAAGGACTTAAATCCCTTCAACTCAAGCTTCTTTAAATACATTCTATCTCCTTTCACTAGCCCAACTGGTATAGTTTTGCTAGCCTCATATACAAATCTTTATAGGTAATCCTATCAACTAATTTACCATCTATCATCACTACTAATTCATCTACTAGGTTCTTGTCTGCCATAGTCTTAAACCTAGTCATATATTTAGTGTTTATATATTCTCTATTTGATCTCTTATCTCCTACTATCATGGATATGTCCCTAGGGTTAGCCTTGATAAGCAGGTCTTTTTTGTCTATTTTAACATAGCCATTTTCAAAACTCTTACAATTATCACCCTTACTAGGATCGTACCCCTCTTCTTCATATCTTCTAGATATGACATCATCTAAATAATCCCTGACCATCCTTGAACGAACCAGTTCTCTAAATGCTGGATGGTATGGCCCTGCCAGTACGTCTAGACCAAGCTGTATATCCTCAGTTGCCTGTAATCCTACCCTTATAACTCCAATATCATTTAGGTAGAATATCACCATCAATTTCTTGGTAATATCTATACATTCTTCTATAGTAAATGGTCTATACCTTCCTGATTTTAACTCTTCTTCAAGACCTGTCTCCTTGATAACCAAGGTAGGATAGATCCTGACAAAATCTGGCTTAATATCAACAAAGTCCCTAGCAGTGCTTATACACCTGTCCTTTGAATCTCCCGGAAGACCCAACATCATCTGTAGGCCTAGCTTAAAGCCTGCAAGCTTTATCATTTTGGCACTTGTAAATACCACATCCCTATGGTGGCCTCTGATACTCTTGACAAGCACATCCTCATTCATAGACTGGACACCCAACTCAATTATAGTGACACCATACTCTTTTAGTAGGTCAAGTTCCCTGTCATCTATACAGTCTGGACGTGTAGAAAGTCTTATGTCATCTACCTTGCCCATATCCTTGAAGTCTTTGGCAACTGACAACAATTTTCTTTGTATGTCAGTATCTATTGCTGTAAAGCTTCCACCAAAAAATGCTATCTCAACCTCAGCATCATCTGGTATAGTCTTTAGACTCTCGATAATTATATCCCTTGCATCCTCATCTGTCATAGAGGTAGACAGACCTGTTATCTTCTTCTGATTACAGAAGATACAGTCATGGGGACAACCTTGGTGGGGTACAAATATGGGTATTATTTTTTTCTTCATTATATATCTTCTCCCATATTTTCTAGGGCGTTTTTAGCAGCTTCTTTTTCTGCATCCTTCTTGTTCTTGCCTACACCAAATCCAAGTACCTTATTGCCTGACCTTACTTCCATCTCAAATACCTTGTCATGGTCAGGTCCCTTTTCCTGAACCAATCTATAAGAAATCCTTCCATTTTTGCTCTGGATTACTTCCTGTAATATAGTTTTATAGTCTCTGAAGATATTGCCATCAATAGTCTTTGCTATTACATCTCTTAGGTTATACATGATGAATTCTTTTGCCTTATCAAAACCACCATCTATATAAATTGCAGCTATAACAGCTTCAGTCGCATCTGCTAATATTGAATCTCTGTCGCTACCACCTGATTGTCTTTCTCCATTACCAAGTAATAAATACTCACCAAGGTTCAACTTTCTAGCTACAACACTAAGGGATTCTTCACAAACCACATTTGCCCTAAACTTCGTCAACTGACCTTCTGGCAAATCTGTTCTGACACTGAATAAATAATCACTCACAACTAAACCTAGTACAGAGTCACCCAAAAATTCAAGTCTTTCATTGTATTTGTATTCCTTGTGCTCGTTTGCAAAAGAAGAATGTGTAAGAGCTACCTGTATATTTTCCTTGTCATTGAAAATATAGCCTATCTTCTTTTCAAAAGAGCTGATTTTTTCTCTTATTTGACCCTTTAGGGACGCCATTTCTACCACTCCTTGTATATTTTATTTTATTTTGTAT
>NZ_ADJN01000065.1:0-111192 GCF_000178095.1 Peptostreptococcus anaerobius 653-L
AAAATGAAGAGATTGTCTTGACATCTGAATAAAAAACTAATAAAATAAATTTAGCAGTTACAGGAGCAGAAGGAGGTGAGAAAGAATCTCAACCAGTAACAGCTAAAGCTGTAGAAAGACAACAACTACCAGAGCCAACTATCAATCCAATCAAAACTGGAGAAAAGAAAGTATCTGGTAAAGCAGAAAAGGCTACAACAGTTGACATCTGATAAGCTAAAAGAAGCAGTTGAAAAAGCAAGTAAACTTATTGGTGATAAAGAAGCACATTCTTATAAACCAAATGATATTAAAAATCAAATTTAAGACGAAAAAAATAATGGAGAATTAAAGAAAGGAAACGTTTTAGTAATAACTATATCTCACAAAGATTACCTATCTAAAACTGACACTCAAAGTGTAAGATAATATGACAAGGATGATTATGGGATAGAATTAGTAGTCCTTCCTATAATCATTAAATTTGAAAACATAACTTAATTAATAGGAGGTTTAAAATGAAAAAAAGACTATTGTCTCTAGTTTTAGTTTTTTCATTTATATTTGGCACGTTACCTGCAAACGTATTGGCAGGTGCAACGCAAACTGGAATAAATAAACCAAAAAGTGAAACTAGAATAACAAATGGTAAGGCTTACGTTAAATATAAATATCTTGATGAAACTAAAAATGATTTAACAACTCTTAGCCCAAGTGTTAAGATTGTTAAAGAAAACTACCCAGCTACTGCAGAAGGCAAAGATGGAGCAGTAATTTCTAATGATCATTTAGACACTACAAAGGCACCAAAATTTATCGGTTATGAGATTAAAACAGTTAAGACAAATCCAGTACCTTCATCAAGTGAAAAAGCAACTTACACTACAAATGGTAAGTACACTGTTGAGTTTATTTATAAAAAGATTGATGACATCAAAGGACCACAAGAACATGCAGATGTATTCCCAGATGGATATGTAGCTGTTATGTTCACTGCTGATGACTCTGGAAATGACAGAGGAGAGTTTGCTGGTAACAAGAGAGAAGTTGTATATGCAGTAAATCCAGATAATACAAAAATTGATATGGGTGCTAAGAAGTTAAAGGGTACGAAGGCTGATGGAAGTGAACAAAATGTACCCTTCCCAATATATACTGTAAAACAAGATTCTCAAGATACTTGGAAGATAAATAATAAAGCCCCATGGAAAATGAATCCTGATAATGCAATTGGATCTGATAATAAAATTGCTTCAGATAAACTTGGAAAAGAACAAAAACTTACTTTTACAGCACAATATGTAAAAGAAAAAGGCACTGTAACTTACGAATTTGTTTCTGGTACAGATAGAAAAACTCTTCCAACTGAAGGGATGCCAACAAAACCAGACGATAAGGAATATGATGTTCAAACTGAAGTAACTGCTGACCCAACAACTTTTGCCCCAGTTCCTGTTAAGGGAACTAGAGAAAGTAAAGAAGTTGTAGTTGGCAACTGGACTTTCAAAAAATGGAAAGTTGGAGATAAAGAAACTAATAAACTTTCTGTTACAAAATCTGGACCAAACAAGTTTACTGGAGTTTGGGAATTTACAGAAGCTGGTAAGCATGGTGTAACTTATGAATTCAAAGATATGCAAGGAAAAACACTTCCTATAGTATCAGGTGAATTAAATAAATTCCCAGTTAAACCAACTGATGGCAAAACATACTATATCGAACAAAATATAACTCTTCCTACCACACCAGCTGTTAATACAAAAGTTAAGGGTACTAATGGAGATAAACAAGGTACTTGGAAGTTTGCTGGTTGGTATAATGGTAACACCAAATTAACTGGAACAACTGTAAAAGCTGCTGGCGAAAACAAATTCGTTGGTAAGTGGACATTTACTGAAGATGAAAAGAAAGATGTTGAATTCTCATTTAAGTTCTACAACAGTAAGAAACTAACAGAAGAAATCCAAACATCTGTTCTTAAGAGTAAATTTGAACCTACTGTCCCAGCTAAACAAACTGGTAAATATGTAGGAAGCGATATTGATTTACCAACATATCAAGAACAAACAGTTAGTACTGGAGATCTACAAGGTACTTGGAAGTTTGAAAGTTGGTATCGTGGAGATACAAAATTAACAGAAGCTAAGGCCAAAGTATCTGCAAATGATGAAGAAAACAAATTAGTTGGTAAGTGGATTTTAACTGAAACTCAAACTGCTAGAGTTAGTCATGCATTTAAAATTGATCCATCTATAGTCGGTGATGATAAGGTTGTTAAGTCAAATCATAAACTACCTAAAGGTGTAAAGGATCAAAAACGTCAAGATACAACTAACTATATTGGTTCAACAGTTAATCCTATAAGCCAACCTCCATTTAGAGATGTTGAAGAAACAATCGACGGTAAAGTTGGTACTTGGACATTTGTAAAATGGGACAAGGATCAATTAACTGTTAATAAAGAGGAAGATAAAAACGTATTTACAGGTACTTGGACTTGGACTGAAAAAGACAAACAAACTCAAACACCAGTCGTTCCAGCACCAAAAGTAGAAGCAAATGACGATGGAAGTGTAAAAGTAACACCACCAACTGATAAAGACGTTGCTGGTGTTCTAATCACATATACTGATGAAAAGGATAATGAACACAAGCTTGAAGTAACAAAGGATGCAAAGGGACAATGGAAATTGCTAAAAGTAACTGACCCATCTATAAAAATAGACCCAAAAACAGGTCTTGTAACTATTCCTGCAAATCAAGTTAAAGATGGAAGCGAAGTAAAAGCACAAGCTGAAAAAAACAGTACACTTTCTGATGAAGTGAGAGTAAAAGCAAAGAATAATCCTAAAAAAGTAGTTACAAAATGGGTACAAGAAACAGCTGGTGGAAAATTCATTGAATTAAAAAAACCAGCAGAAGGAAACAAATCTGACAATGATGGAGTTTCAGATATTCCAGGATATGAACTTGTTCGTACAGACAGGACTGAAGATAAAACAACAATAACTTATACAAATGTATATAGAATAGTATTGGGATCAAAATCAGTAGGACTTGATAGACAAGAACTTAAACCAGCTACTATTGGATATAATAAGGAAAATCCAGAGATATTTAAAGGATATACTTTCTTATTCGATGAAGCTGGAAATACACCATCAGTTGTAGAAGGCAAAAAAGTATATGTAGTAAGCAGAATCTATGCTAAAAATCCGGCAGTAGTAGAAGTAGCAAATCCTAAATCCTTAACGGCTGATGAACAAAAGGCTGTTAAAGCCGCAGTTAAAACTGCAAACCAAGATCTATCTGATAATCAAATCTCTGTAAATGATAAGGGAGAAGTTACAATAACAAGAGGAGGGCGAACTGCTAAATTAGCTCCTACTTTAACTGTCGTAAAAAAAGGTCAAACAGATGCTGAAAAGAACCCAGCTCAAAAGCCAGATAAAACAGAAGTTAAAGACAAAAAAGCTTTAACAAAAGAAGAGAAAGCAGAAGTAGAAAAGAAAGTTAAAGAAAAGAATCCAAAAGCTGCCAAGGTAGAAGTAGGAAATGATGGATCTGTATCTTTAACATATCCAGATAAATCTACAAACACTTTAACTCCAGATCAAACAATAACTCAAAAACAAAAACCAACTCCAGGAGGAAATACTCCAGGTGGTACAACTCCAACAAAACCAACAAAACCATCAACTCCAGACAGAGTTAATGGAAAAAATAGAGTTGATACAGCAATCGAAATTTCTAAGAAATACTTTGGACAAGCTGAAAGAGTAATAATAGTAGATGCTTCAAACTTCCCAGACGCAATGGCAGCATCAGCACTTGCAAAGCAACTTAAAGCACCTATTCTATTAACAAACTCAAATAATTTAGATTCAAGAGTAGCTGCAGAGATTAAAAGACTTGGAGCACATAATGTTACTGTTATTGGAGGCAAATCTTCAGTTTCAGATGGAGCATTAAATCAACTATCTAAATTCGACAAAGATGGCGTAGAAAGAATTTCTGGAAAAGATAGATATGAAACATCAGCACAGGTTGCAAGAAGATTAGCAAAAATAACTGGAAAAACTGACCATGCAGTGATAGCATCAGGTGAAGTTTTCGCAGATGCATTAGCAGTTGGTCCATACGCAGCAAGAGAAGGCTATCCAATACTATTAGTGAAATCAAATAGTATACCAAAATCAATTTCAGATGCTATTACAGAAATTGGTGTAAAGAAGGTATCCATTGTAGGTGGCTATGGCTCAGTATCAAAATCACTAGAAAAATCACTACCAGTAGTGGCAGAAAGATTAAGTGGTAAAACAAGATACGAAACAGCTATAGAAATAGCATCCAAAGGATTAAAAACTTCAAACAAAGCATTTGTTGCAAATGGAGAACATTGGATGGATGCACTAGTAATAGGACCAGTAGGCGGAATGTTAAATATGCCAATCCTATTAACACAAGCAAACAGCGCACCAAAATCACTAAGAGACCATATCGCTAAATCAAAAATCGATAAGATAACTGCAATTGGTGGTACAAGTATGGTAAGTGATAGAGTTCTTAATGAACTAAGTAAATAAAGTAAAAAGAAAGAGCTTGGGGGGACCCTGAGTTCTTTTTTCATGTTGTATATATTGTTCTAAATAGAATGCTCTAAAATAGGAGATATATAAAAAATAAGGAGGCGTATTTAAATAGCTCTTATAAATATGATATAATAATATAGAGATTCAGAAAAGGGGAATGCTTATGGATAAGATTGATTTAAAAAACTTTATATATTTAACTATAGCCGGTATTGTAAATGCCTTTGGGGTGACTATATTTTTGGCACCAGTAAAATTATACGACAGTGGTATATCAGGAACATCTATGCTCTTGTCACAGATGACACCACCCTATATGAGTCTGTCATTTTTCCTGATTCTGCTAAATATACCCCTATTCATGTTCGGTCTTAAAAAACAGGGTAGGGAATTTACAGTTTATGCAGTATATGCTGTCATGGTCTACTCTATAGCAGCCTGGTATATAACGGAGGTGTCACCTATTGATGTGAGTGTAGTATCTCCTCTAGCCGGTTCAGACCTATTATTATGCGCCTTGTTTGGAGGTATGATATCTGGTACCGGTAGCGGTATTGCCCTCAGGTATGGTGGAGCTATGGATGGCATCGAAGTAATGGCTGTTATATTTTCCAAGAAGTTAGGAGTTACGGTAGGTATTTTTGTTATGGTATACAATGTGATACTCTATGTAGTATGTGGTCTTATACTGAGTAGTTGGGTACTTCCATTATACTCAATAGTTACCTATATGGCAGCCCTAAAGACCATAGACTTTATAGTTGACGGTATAGATAGGTCAAAGTCACTTATGATAGTAACTCAAAAGGCCGACGTAATCTGTGAACAATTGTCTTTGGAATTTGAAGAGGGGATTACTATTATGGATGGTAAGGGCTACTACTCAGATGCAAGAAAATCCATAATATACATTGTACTAAACAGGTTCCAGATTATAAAAGCAAAAAACATTGTACACAATCTTGATCCCAATGCATTTATAACAATCAGTGAGATAGCGGATGTTTTTACAAATAACCATGCTAGCTTGGATAATTAAATACCAGCAATATATAATACAATTAAATTTGGACTAGTCAATAGGCTAGTTCATTTTTTTGTATAGTTGTTTATTTATTTTGATCTTATTTTCAGATGGGCTAGTCGAAAAATAAAAACTTTTTTCAAAAAAGGTATTTACAAATTGACTCAAACATGATATAACATAGTTAAGAAGTTTTTAGCACTCTTCGATAGTGAGTGATAATAACAAGAAAAAACATCATGTAAGTTAAGATAGGGACGGGCTAAATTTTTGAACCGTCGTTAATATAGTAAATGGGGTGGTAGTATGGATCTAAGCGACAGACAATTAAATATTTTAAAAGCCATAGTGAAAGACTACATCGAGACAGCAGAAGCTGTTGGTTCGAGGACTATATCTAAAAAATATAGTTTGGGTGTATCGGCAGCGACTATCAGAAATGAGATGTCAGACCTAGAAGATATGGGATATCTAGTTCAGCCTCATACTTCTTCTGGTAGGATACCTACTCAGAAGGGATATATGTTGTATGTTGATTCTTTGATGGGGTCAACTGAGCTGGAGGACCATGAAAAAGAAATTCTAAGAGGATGTATTCAAGGCAACTTTAAGAATATGGACAGCCTGCTTGGTGAATTGTCCAAGATCCTTTCTAGGTTGACAAATTACACAACTATAGCAGTGTATGATGATGAGAGACTAAAACATACTATAAAGTATATACAGTTAGTTAATTTGTCTCCTGAGAAGATACTTCTTATAGTAGTAGCAGATGATGGTGAGATAAAATCCCAAGAGTTTAATACCTTGGTTGATCTACCTCAATCAAAATTGAATGTAATATCCAATAGCCTTTCTAATAAATTGGAAGGTAAGAAAATTACAGAACTAGATGACGATATGATATCCTATATAAAATATGAGATAGGTGAGTACTCAGAGATAGTAGATGATTTAATCAATCTTCTTAATTCTAGTATGGATAACAGGGGATACAAGATTAAGTTAAATGGTACAACAAACATATTTAACTATCCTGAGTTCAATGATATGGTCAGGGCCAAGTCATTCCTTAATATGTTGGAAGAAAAAGATGAGGTCGCTAGAATAATTGATACTAAGGGTATCCAAAAGGATAATCTTAATATAGTAATAGGCAATTCACAAGATGATATGAGTAAGGATTTGAGTATTATTACAGCAACTTATAATGTACAGGACAACCTGCAGGGCAAGATATCCTTTATCGGTCCTACTAGGATGGACTATTCGAAAATATACTCTATATTAAATTATATGAGTTTGTTGCTGGATGGTAATTGATAAAACTTAGAGGGGTGTAGATGTGGAAAACAAGAACAAGGAAGAATTGAAGAACAAAGAAGAATTGAAAAATAAAGAAGAAATGAGTCAAGAAGAAAGTATTGAAACTGAAGAAACAGTGACAGTAGATAGTGATCAAATAAGTGTGGAAGAAGGTGTTCAAGATCAGGAAGAGGAAAATCTTGAAGAAGAACAAGATGACATGGAACCTGCTTTTAAGATTAAATCACTAGAGAACAAATTGGCTGAAAAGGAGGATGCCCTAAAGAGATTAAATGCAGAATATGCAAATTTTAGGAGAAGGACATCTGAAGAAAAGGACACAATTGCCTTATATGCCAATGAAAAAGTAATGAATGAACTATTGCCAGTTCTAGACAACTTTGAAAGAGCTCTTAATGCTGTTGAAGATAAGGAAGACAGCTTATATAAGGGAGTAGATATGATAAGGCTTCAGATAGTTGAAGCTCTAAAAAAATCTGGTCTTGAAAAGATAGATGCTCAGGTTGGTGTAGATTTTGACCCGAATTTACATATGGCAGTTATGCAGGAAGAAAGTCCTGACCATGAGGCGGGCAAGATTTTGATGGAATTACAGCCGGGTTACAAGCTAGGCAAAAAAGTCATCAGGGCTAGCATGGTAAAGGTTTCATGCTAGGATAAAGTAGACAAAAATAATAAAAATAAAAAACAATATTTAAAAGGTAAAATAAGATAATATTTGGAGGTAATAAAATGAGTAAAGTAATAGGAATAGATTTAGGTACAACAAATTCATGTGTTGCAGTATTAGAGGGTGGAGAACCTACAATAATACCAAACAACGAAGGTATGAGAACAACTCCATCAGTTGTAGCTTTCACTAAGGATGGAGAAAGAATAGTTGGTGAACCAGCAAAGAGACAGGCTGTAACAAATGCAGACAGAACTATATCATCAATAAAGACTCACATGGGTACTGACTACAAGGTTAATATAGATTCAAAGAGCTACACTCCACAGGAAATATCAGCTGTAATCCTACAGAAGTTAAAGGCAGATGCAGAGAGCTACCTAGGTGAAAAGGTAACTGAAGCTGTAATTACAGTTCCAGCCTACTTTACAGATGCCCAGAGACAGGCTACAAAGGATGCTGGTAAGATAGCTGGTCTTGATGTTAAGAGAATTATAAATGAGCCAACAGCAGCATCACTAGCTTACGGTCTTGACAAGATTGAAGAGGAAAAGAAGATACTTGTATTCGACCTAGGTGGTGGTACATTCGACGTATCTATCCTTGAAATAGGTGATGGTACATTTGAAGTACTTGCAACTGCTGGTAACAACAGACTAGGTGGAGACGACTTTGACCAGATTATAGTTGACTACCTAGCAGAAGAATTCAAGAAGGCTGAAGGAGTAGACCTAAGAAATGACAATATGGCCCTTCAGAGATTAAAAGAAGCTGCAGAAAAGGCTAAGAAGGAACTATCTTCTACAATGTCTTCTAACATCAACCTACCATTCATAACTGCTACAGCAGAGGGTCCAAAGCATATGAACCTTGACCTTACAAGAGCAAAGTTCAACGAACTTACAGCTAAGTTAGTTGCTGATACTATGGGACCAACTGAACAGGCTATCAAGGATGCTGGTATATCAGTTTCTGAAATAGACGATGTCCTACTAGTTGGTGGTTCAACAAGAATACCAGCAGTACAGGAAGCAGTACAGAAGTTCATAGGCAAGGAACCACACAAGGGTATCAACCCAGACGAGTGTGTTGCTGCAGGTGCAGCAGTACAGGCAGGTGTCCTAACAGGTGAAGTTAACGACATACTTCTACTAGACGTAACTCCACTTTCACTAGGTATTGAAACTCTAGGTAATGTATTTACAAAGATTATAGAAAGAAATACTACAATACCAACTAAGAAGTCACAGGTATTCTCTACAGCAGCTGACAACCAGACAGCAGTTGATATCCATGTACTACAGGGTGAAAGAGCTATGTCATACGATAACACTACTCTTGGTAGATTCCAGCTTACAAATATACCACCAGCAAAGAGAGGAGTACCTCAGATAGAAGTAACTTTCGATATAGATGCCAACGGTATAGTAAACGTAACAGCTAAGGACCTAGGAACTGGTAAGGAACAGAAGATAACAATAACTTCTAACACTAATATGTCAGAAGAAGAAATAGAAAAGAAGGTAAGAGAAGCAGAAGCAAACGCAGAAGCAGATAAGAAAAAGAAGGAAAAGATAGAAGCTGTAAACCACGCTGAATCTTTAGCATATCAGACAGAGCAGACTCTTGCTGAACTTGGTGAAAATATCAAGGCTGATGAAAAATCAGAAATAGAATCTCTAGTAGCCAAGGTAAGAGAAGTTAAGGATAAGGAAGAATCTACAGTTGAAGAAATAAACGCAGCAGTTGAAGAGTTGTTGGCTAAGTTCCAGAAGATATCTCAGGACCTATATGCACAGGCTCAGGCAGCACAGCAGGCAGGAGCAGACCAGCAGGCAGGTGATCAGCCAAAGGACGATAATGTTGTAGATGCTGACTTTACAGAAGTTGATGACAAATAATTAGTAGGATAGTGTAAGTGTCTAATAACTAGTAGACTTTATAAAAAATATATCCTATAATTGTATAGGTAGAAATAAGACAATGGCTTGTGGATAACCGCAAGCTATTGTTGTTAAATAAGGGGAGGCAGGTGTAAGTTTTGGCAAATAAAGATTATTATGAGATGCTTGGAGTGTCTAAAACTGCTGATGAGAAAGAAATCAAAAAAGCATATAGAAAACTTGCGATGAAGTACCATCCTGATAAGAATCCAGGTGATAAAGAGGCCGAAGAGAAATTTAAAGAAATAAATGAAGCCTACGAAGTACTTTCAGATGCAGACAAGAGAAAGATATACGACCAATACGGAGCAGATGCAGTAAATGGCCAAGGTGGCTTTGGAGGAGCTGGTGGCTTTGGCGGATTCGGTGGAGGTGCCGGTGGCTTTGAAGATATTTTCGATATGTTCGGAGATGTTTTTGGAGGATCAGGTGGCTTTGGTGGATTCGGTGGCGGATATACTAGACGTGGTCCGGTAAGAGGAGCCGACATCAGACAGAATGTTACAATTGATTTTATGGAAGCTGCATTTGGAAAGAAAATATCTGTAAAAATAAATAGAAATGAAGAGTGTGACGAGTGTCATGGTAGTGGATGTAAACCAGGAACTTCTAAGAAGACTTGTTCGACTTGTGGTGGATCAGGTACTATAAGAGATATCAAACAGACTATGTTTGGTAATATAGCTACTCAAAGAGAGTGTCCAGACTGCCATGGTACAGGAGAGAAAATAGAAACTCCATGTTCTAAGTGTAAGGGCAAGGGATACACAAGAAAGACTAAGACGATAGAAGTTGATATACCTGCAGGTATAGATGATGGTCAGATTATAAGAGTATCTGGTCAAGGTGAATATGGTGAAAAGGGCGCTCCAAGGGGTGACCTACTTGTAGTAATAAATGTCAGACCACATGATGTATTTATAAGAGATGGTTATGATGTTTATATTACTATACCAGTATCAATTGTACAGGCTACACTTGGTGATGATATACAGGTACCAACAGTTGATGGAGATGTCAAGTATACAGTTCCAGCAGGTACTCAGCCAGGTACAGTCTTTAGGCTAAAATCTAAGGGTATACAGCACGTAAATTCATCAAGAAGGGGTGACCAGTACGTCAAGGTCGATGTACAAATACCAAAGAAGGTAACAGACAAGCAAGCAGATTTATTGAGACAGTTTGCTGGTGATTCTAAGGATGGGGTTGCAATAAATAATCCAAAGGGAAATAAGAAGACATTTGGACAAAAGGTTGAAGACTTCTTCACTAAATGAAGCTCAAGGCTGGGCTTAGACCTAGCTTGAGGATAAAATTTTATATATGAGTATAGATAAAATCATAAGTAAGAGTATTAAAAAACAATAAATAAAAGCATAAATATAATCCTAACAAATATCCTCTTATAGCTAGAAAGTTTAACTCTAGGCTATATCTTTGAGGATAGGTGTTAGGATTTTTCTTGTAATATTAAAAACCGACTAGTTTTTTTAGTAGAGGTATCTTGCTGAGGATAAAGGTAATAATCCAACTTACTATCATCAATACATAAACATAAACCAATACGGCTATAAGTTTATCTAGTCCAAGAGATATCATATAGTTTAAAAAGTCCGTGAATATTTCCTGGTCCTTTACTATCATATGAAGTAGGTAGATTCCAAAAGTGCATGAACCCAAAGACCTTATATACTTAGACAAGAGTCTAGGTATTTTTCTATTCTCTAATAAAAGTTTGCCAGTGATATATACACATATCATATTTATAACCAAGAAAGAATAGTGGTAGGCCTCTATATCGAATGTTTTTGTATCCATTGCCCTCAAGTATGTCACATATGAGGCTATTGAAATACAGCCTATATTGACAATCCAAAGTATAATAGGAGTCAATAGCCTATGTTTAATTTCAAGTTTCTTGTGTATATAATAGCCTAGGCAAGGGTAGATCACTACGTTTGTACAAATCCAACCTATACTGAAGTCACTGCTTAGTCTAAAGGCCTCATTATTTACAAAAAACTGTGTAATAGGTACAAGAGCATTCATAAGCAAGCAAATAGCAACCATATAGTAGTAGTGTTTGTCTTCTAGGTGTTTGACAAGCGACTGCAGAAATGGCAGACCTATCAGGTAGGCTATAAATGCATACATATACCACAAGTGTGTACGGACATCACCCGAATAAAGTTTTAAAATGAAGTCATTTATCCAACCCTTTTCCAGAATTAGCTTGTTGCCATTTGCCTTGTAGATAAGTTCTAGGTAGTATATCAATGATATAATTATAAGTATAAGTAAAAATTTGAGGATTTTTTTTCTCCATAATCTTCCAAGTGGTTCCGGATCTTTTCCAAGTGCCAGGGCACCTGAGATAGCAAAGAATACAGGAACTGAAAACTTACAGAAAATGGCAACACCAAGGCTTATCCAGAACTGTAAGGATGCTGGTTGGTATGTTGAAAATAAGTTAAATCCATTTGTGCCTGTGTGGTTGAAGATAACGAAGAAAATAGCAAACCCTCTCAAAAACTCCAAATACAAGATCTTATTTTTGCTGTGTTTTTTATCTTGTTTCCTAAGGATACTCGGAGTTGGCTTTTGTGAGTCTGTTGAAATATTATGCATTTCTAAATCCTTTCTAATTAATTTATTGAATTAAATTTATCCCACTTTATATTATAGCATTTTAATTAGCAAATAAAAGGGTAATTGTCAAAAAAATTGAAAATTCTAATAGAAAGCATCTATTTAAAAGGAATTTATAAGAGACTTAGATATATTAAAGTTGAAAATCTTGGGTATAAAATATATAATTGACTTAGGATATACTGTTGAATAATAAAACGTAAATGGAGGTTGTAATAAACAAATGAGATTAATTTCTTGGAACATAGATTCATTAAATGCTGCACTTACAAGTGATTCAGCTAGGGCACTCTTATCTAGAGAGGTGCTAAAGACTATAATAGACCTAGATCCGGACATAATAGGTCTTCAGGAGACTAAGTTATCTGTTAAGGGGCTTACAAAAAAGCATATAGAGATTATTGAGGAGATGCTACCAGACTATGAGTACGTCTACAGGTCTTCAGTAGAACCGGCTAGAAAGGGATATGCTGGTACTATGTTCCTGTATAAGAAGGGGATGAATGTCAAGGTGAGTTATCCTGAAATAGGGGCACCTACAACTATGGACTTTGAAGGAAGGATAATAACGCTTGAACTTGATGATTGTTATGTGACTCAGGTATATACACCTAATGCTGGAGATGGACTTAGGAGACTTGAGGAAAGACAGGTTTGGGACTGTAAATATATGGAATACCTAAAGACACTGGATGAAGATAAGCCAGTTCTTGCTTGTGGGGACTACAATGTTGCCCACAATGAGATAGACCTTGCCAACCCAGCCAGCAACCATATGTCACCTGGATTTACAGATGAAGAAAGGGCTGGATTTACCAACCTGCTTGGGGCTGGATTTGTAGATACATTCCGTCATAAGAATGGAATGGTAGAAGGGGCCTATTCTTGGTGGGCTCAGAGGGTCAAGACTAGCAAGATAAACAATACAGGCTGGAGAATTGACTACTGGCTAGTGAGTGAAAGAGTGGCAGACAGGGTTGAATCATCAATAATGGTGGACTCTGGACCTAGACAGGACCATACTCCAATTCTTATGGATATCAATTTATAGGAGGTAAGATATGAGCGATATTTGGATAGAGGTAACAATTAGTACTACTACTGAGGCTGTTGAGGCTATTACAAACATACTGTTTGAAAATGGTGCCCAGGGTGCTATGATAGATGACCCTAAGGACTTTTACCAGCAAAAGGCCCATGACTATGATTGGGACTATGCTGAAAGGGAGCTTTTCAGGGAAGATGAAGATGTAGTGTACATCAAGACATATATATCAGATGAAAAAAATGTCCTTAAATTTATAGAAGACACAAGGCTGAGAATTCAGGAGCTAGGCGACTGTGGCTTAGATGTTGGTGAGGGAACTGTAACTACTGGTCAAGTCAAGGAAGAGGACTGGGCTAATAATTGGAAGAAATATTACAAGCCTACCCTTATTGGAGACAGGATAGTTATAAAGCCTGAATGGGAAGATTATGAAGTCAAAAATCAGGAAATAGTCGTTGAACTAAACCCAGGTATGGCATTTGGTACAGGCAACCATGAAACAACAAGTATGTGTATAGAAAATCTTGAAAAATATGTCAAGGAAGACTCAGTCGTATTCGATATAGGTTGTGGAAGTGGTATTCTTGGTATATGCGCGGCCAAACTAGGAGCAAAGGAAGTAATCGGCATAGACATAGATGAGGTTGCTGTAAAGGTAGCTAAAGAGAATATCGACAAAAACCATGTAGGATCAAATATGACAGCTATCAAGGGTAACCTAGCTGATGATATAGACCCATCAAAAAAGGCTGATGTCGTTGTCGCTAATATAATGGCTGATATAGTGATGTTCCTTACAAAGGATGTCAGGTCATTCCTTAAGGATAGTGGTAAGTTTATATCTTCTGGAATCATACTTGACAAGGTTGACGAGGTTGTTGCTTGTCTAGAAGAGAATGGATTTAAGGATATTCAGGTAAATAAAAAGGGCGAATGGTCTTGTATAGTAGCTAGCTAATTTGAGATGGTAGATAATAAACTTTTCAGTTAGGAGATAGTATGGATAGGTTTTTTGTAGATAGGGAAAATATTGACACACAAGCTAGGAACCTAGTCATATTGGGTGATGATGTAAAGCATATATCCAAGGTGCTAAGGTATAGTGTTGGCGATGAACTAGAAGTGTGTGATGGTCAAAACAAGGAGTATATCTGTAGGATTGATTCTATGGATAAGACTGAGATAGGATTGTCGATAATTGAAGAAAAAGATGTAGATAGGGAGAGCCCTATAAGGATCAAGTTATACCAAGGCCTTCCAAAGTCTACAAAAATGGAGATAATACTACAGAAATTGACTGAGTGTGGTGTAGCTGAAATTATACTTGTAAATACTGCTAGGTCTGTTGTGAATATAGATGATAAAAAATCAGAAAAGAAGTTGGACAGGTGGCAGAGGATAGTATACGAAGCAGCCAAACAGTCAAAGAGGGGTATAATACCAGACTTAAAGGGTATATATTCATTTAAAGAGGCCCTTAGGGATATGGAGGTCAACGACATAAATATAATGCCCTATGAAGAGGAAGGTTCTTTGGGTATCAAAGACCTATTAAGGTCTGAGGGCATACAGCAAATAATAAAAGAAAACAAGTCAGCAACTATAGGTATTTTTATAGGGCCAGAGGGTGGATTTACTGAAGATGAAAATGCCAAGGTAAAAGAAGCAGGAGGACACTCAGTAAAGATGGGTCCTAGGATATTTAGGACAGAGACAGCCTCAATAGTTGCGACTAGTATATGCCTATATGAATTAGGCGATATAGGAGGAATGTAAGTTTGAAAAAAGTAGCATTTTATACATTGGGATGCAAGGTCAACCAGTATGAAACTGAGGCCATGCTTGAGATGTTTGAAAAGAAGGGCTATACCAATGTAGGAAGTGAAGAGTATGCAGATGTATACGTAATAAATACTTGTACAGTAACGCATATGTCTGATAGAAAGTCTAGACAGTAT
Organism: Peptostreptococcus anaerobius 653-L; assembly: GCF_000178095.1. Taxonomy (NCBI): domain Bacteria; kingdom Bacillati; phylum Bacillota; class Clostridia; order Peptostreptococcales; family Peptostreptococcaceae; genus Peptostreptococcus; species Peptostreptococcus anaerobius. Next base: position 15,190 of record NZ_ADJN01000065.1, read on the forward strand.
ATAAGAAGGGTCAAAAAGAAGAACCCAAAATCAATAATAGCGGTTGTTGGATGCTACTCACAGGTATCTCCAGAAGAGATACTTGAGATTGAAGATGTAAATCTTGTCATGGGTACAAACGACAGGCGTACCATAGTCGATAGGATAGAAGAGTTGGATTCAAACTCTAAGCTTAGTACAGTTGATGATATCATGAAGGTTAGGGAGTTCGAGTCCATTGAAATAAGCCAGAACAACGGCAAGACAAGGGCCTTTATCAAGATTCAGGATGGGTGCGACAGGTACTGTACCTACTGTATCATACCATATGCAAGGGGTAGGATAAGGTCAAGAAATATAGATGAGATCAGAGAAGAGATCATTACACTTGCCAATAATGGATATAAGGAAGTTGTATTGACAGGTATACACGTTGCATCCTATGGTAAGGACCTAAAGGAAGATATAGGTATACTAGACGTGATAAAGGCTGTAAATGATATCGACGGAATTGAGAGGATTAGACTAAGTTCAGTCGAGCCGGTATTATTTACTGATGAATTTATAGATGAGATATGCAAGATAGACAAGTTGGTACCTCATTTTCACCTTTCTCTTCAGAGTGGGACAGATTCAACCTTAAAGAGGATGAACAGGAGGTATACAGCAGCAGAATACAAGCGCACAGTAGACACTCTAAGAGACAGAATTAAAGATGTGATGCTGACTACTGATGTTATTGTAGGATTCCCTGGAGAGACCAATGAGGACTTCTCAGAGACCCTAAGGTTCCTTAAGGAGATCAAGCTGATGCATATGCACGTATTTAAGTACTCACCTAGAAAGGGAACACCAGCAGCTAGCATGAAAGACCAGGTTGACCCACAGGCCAAGCAGTTTAGAAGTGATGCCTTACTCAACCTATCTAAGAAGAACTTCAAGGAAAATACTGAGAAATATATAGGCAGACCTCTTAACGTATTATTTGAGGAAGTAGACAAGGAAGGTTACTATGAGGGCCTATCAGACAACTATATCAGGATCAAGGTTAAATCTGATAAGGATATAAGGGGTCAAATACTAGAGGCCAAGATAGTCGATATAAGGGATGATTATTGTATAGGTGAATATTATAATAGGAGGTATGTAACTGTTAAGAATAAATTATAAAAAATTATAAAGTATATATCGACTTTTATAGCTTTTAATGATAGAAGAAAGCATAAACACTATAAGGAGGTTTAATTATGAGTAATGATAAAGTCAATAAAAGTAAGATTGAATCTAAATAATAAACAACGCACTAAGTTGTTCCAGTATGCTGGATGTGCAAGATTTGCTTACAATTGGGCTATTGCAAGAGAACAAGATAACTATAATCAAGGAAATAAATTCTTGTCGGATAGTGAATTACGAAAAGAATTTACACAGTTAAAGAAACTACAAGAATATAAATGGCTAAATGAAGTAAGCAATAATGTAACAAAACAAGCAATTAAAGATGCCTGTAATACCTACAAGAGATTTTTCAAAGGACAATGCAAATATCCTAAGTTTAAGAGTAAGAAACACTCTACCCCATCTTTTTATCAAGATAATATTAAGATTCAGTTTACGGATACTCATGTAAAGGTTGAAAAGTTTTCAATGAGTAAAAAACAGAATAAGCAAAAATTGAATTGGATTAAACTTTGTGAAAAGGGAAGAATACCAACTGATTGTAAATATGTGAATCCACGTTTTACCTATGACGGGCTATATTGGTATGTGTCAGTTGGAATTGAAGTGGAAGATGCTACTACTATTCCATTAAATGATGGTATCGGAATTGATTTAGGTATCAAAGATTTAGCAGTTTGTTCTGATAAAAATACTTATAAAAATATAAATAAAACACAAAGAGTAAAGAAGTTAGAAAAAAGAAAACGCAGGTTACAGCGTTGTATATCTAGAAGATATGAGAAAAATAAGAAAGGAGTAAGTTACTGCAAAACAAGTAACATTATAAAAAGAACTTTTAAAGGTAGCAAAACGATTAACAAATATTCGTCAAAACCACATACATCAAGCAACATCTGAAATCGTAAAGCGAAAACCAAGTTTTATCTGTATGGAAGATTTGAATGTAAGTGGAATGATGAAGAACAAATATTTATCCAAAGCAGTTTGGCAACAAGGGCTTTATGAATTTAGAAGACAGATTAAATATAAGTCTGAACTTAATAACATACCAGTAATTATTGCTGATAGGCTTTTTCCAAGTTCTAAATTATGTAGTTGTTGTGGAAATATTAAAAAAGATTTAAAACTGTCAGATAGAATCTATAAATGCCAATGTGGAAACATCATAGATAGAGATTTTCAAGCAAGTTTAAATCTAAAAATATATGGAGAAAATGTTTTAAAGCAACAATCTGTATCATAACACCTTCAAGTTATTACAGATATGTACCGAGCGTTAATCGGGAATTTACGTCTATGGAGAGTACAAGAACTTGTGAGTAGTATCTGGATTTGTTCAGTATGAAAGCATGCTCGATGAAGTAGGAATGAAACATAAAAGTTTATAACTTTTTATAAGTTTTCAGTAACGGTAATGATATGATAGTTACTACGACAGGAAATATAGAAGGCAGAGAAATTGACCAGTATAAGGGCATTGTATTTGGAGAAGTGATATCAGGTGTTAACTTTTTACTAGATATAGGAGCAGGCCTTAGAAATATCTTTGGAGGACGCAGTCAAGGCTATGAGGGCAAGCTAAAAGAAGCTAGGGAAGAAGCCATAGCAGAGATGGAGCAAAGGGCGGCAAGTATAGGAGCTCATGCTGTAATCGGTATGAAGATGGACTATGAAATACTAGGTGCAGACAATGGTATGTTGATGGTGACATGTTCAGGAACTGCAGTTACACTTAGATAGTAATTAATAATAAATATATGGAGATGATAAATATGGATTGTATTTTTTGTAAACTAGCTAATGGAGAAATACCTACAAACATGGTATATGAAGATGATAGGGTGGCGGCTTTTAGGGATATGGCACCAGTTACACCACAGCATATATTAGTGGTACCAAAGGCCCACTATGCCAGTCTTGAAGACATTCCAATGGATGAGATGGATATAATTGCAGATATTCATAGGGCTATAAGAAAGATTGCAGACCAAGAAGGATTTGCCAAGGATGGTTATAGGATAATAAATAACTGTGGCAAGGATGGCGGCCAGGAAGTGCCTCATATCCACTACCACCTACTAGCAGGCAAGCCACTTACAAGACTAGTGACAGATTAATTAAGAGATTTAATTAATAAATATACTCAAAAAGTCTTGAAAAAATAAAGGCTTTAGATTATAATATTATGGTGCAAGTCTATATGACATGCAAATCGCTAAATTGCAGGGAGGTGAAACAGATGTCAGAAGTAAGAGTAAGAGAAAATGAATCATTAGATAGTGCACTTAGAAGATTTAAGAGACAGTGTGCTATGTCTGGCATAATGTCAGAAGTAAGAAAAAGAGAACACTATGACAAGCCAAGTGTTAAGCGTAAGAAAAAAGCAGAAGCTGCTAGAAGAAAAAACGCTAAAAGATAGTTTTTAAGAAGAGGTGAAGGGGAATGTCCCTTAAAGAAAAGTTACAAGAAGACCTAAAGTCTTCAATGAAAAACAAGGACACAATCAGAAAGTCAGTTATAACATTAGTTAGAGCTGCGATCAAGCAAATCGAAGTCGACCAGAGAGTAGAATTGGATGACGTTGCTGTTATGGATATTATATCCAAGCAATTGAAGCAGAGAAATGATTCTCTAGCAGAATTTGAAAAGGCTGGAAGAGAAGATTTGATTGAAGAAACAAAATCTGAAATACAAGTTTTGAAAGAATACCTACCTCAACAATTAAGCGAAGAAGAACTTGAAAAAATTGTAATCGAGACTATAGCTGAAGTTGGTGCTACATCAATGAAGGATATGGGCAAGATTATGGCTACCATAAAGCCTAAAACTGCCGGACGTGCAGATGGAAGAAAAATAAACGAACTTGTTAAGAAGAATTTGTAAATTAGGATACCCTAAGAGTGTTGAATACCAATGCTCTTAGGGTATTTTTGTGTCAATCCAATGATTTCTCCAAACTTTTAATCATAGTAAATTACCTACCTTAAAATATATAAAATTTAATTATAGGATAACTTTTTTAGATACTATATCTCTCAATATAACTCTTAAACCACCTTTACTTATGCTTCCTTCTGCAATAGATACAACAACGTCTTCCATAGCCACTATGAAGTCATCAACTACTGAATCGTAACCATTAATATTAAGGAATAAGACTCCACAGGCTATAGAGCTTCTTTTGTTGGCGTCATTGAAGGCATGATTCATAACCAGACTAAAAACTATATGTGTCAACTTGTCTATCATAGTAGGGTAGTAGTCGTCATTCTTAACATGTTCAACAATGCTACTTATTAACCCAGCATTGTTTATACCTGAAAACCCACCTGTTTTTTGTAAGATGATGTCATGCGTAGTCATAATATCATCAAATGTAAGATATTTTATTTCATTCATTTTACTTATCCTTTAGTCTCTTAAATACTTCTATATGCTTGTCAATTTGGTTCTCTAGTTTTTTGTAATTTTCTTGCTTGTCATATGTGGTTTGTTTCGCATTGTTTTCTGATGCGTTTATTTTGATATTTCTATTTGTGTATTCCATAATTTACCTCCTAAACATTACCATTTATGTTGTCATATTCTGTCTTTACTAGGACTATATCACCATCTTTATACATTGACTACATACTGTCACCAGTAACTAGGGTAGCCATGTCATGCGGGTGTAGGTCAATCCTATCTGTATAATATATGCAACTGGGAAAAAAATCAATATATATTTATGAAAAACAAAAATAAATGGGGAAAAAATTCAATATGGGGGCTTTTAATGGAATTTAATTCCATTAAAAGAACAAACAACCCAGCGAGTTAAGAGAAAGAGAGGTTTATATAAAATCAGATATGGAGTTAACACAACTTTTCAAATAAAGCAGTAAAGTTCCCGGAAAGCTTGAGGACTTTCAGAATATAAAGTATAATGAACCTAGAAGGATGAATCAATTGAATAACTAGAAAAGAGAGGGGTTGACGTAAGTGAGCGGAAAAATAAATAATGACGATAAGTGGGAAGTCACTGGGGAGACTCTAGGATATATGATTTCTAGGATTCAAGAGAGGTATCAGGAATCTTTGAGTGAGGGTGACGATGATTTCAACAATGGTAGAAAGCTGGCCTTTTATGAAGTACTGGATATGATAAAGAATGACCTTGAAGTAAGAGGGTATTCTCTAGATGATTTCAAGTAGGTGATACAATGGATAATCTAAAAATAGCGTATAAGATACTGGTTGGCATTGAAGCATCTATGTATAGTCCTGTATTTGATGCAGGGCATAAAACAAACATAAAGACTATAGTGGCTAATAGAAATAAACCGAGAAAGGATTGGAACGAAATATGATCAATCAACTCATAAATTTTATAGAAAAGTATTTAAATAATGAACCTGTAGATACTCCAGAAGGCTATGAAGATATTCATGTAGATAAAGAACAGACCGAGGGGAACTATTACTTTTATTATTTCTTAGAGGATTTTATAGGTTCTGAAAAAGGCGAATTAACCACAGAAGTTGATGACATTGTAGAACATATATTTGATATAGCCATAGAAATGGAACCAATGTTGGATACTACAGATATGGATATTAGGCTTAGTATGTACTATGAAAGATTAAAAGAGATGGTATAATGGATAACCTCTTAAAATAGTGTATAAGATACTGGTTGGAATTGAAGCATCTATGGATAGTCCTGTATTTGGAAGAAATAGGATACTTCAATCAATGATTTTGATATTGATGCAGTTTATGTTGACTCAGATATAGAATTGACACAGTTTTTTTAAAAAAGCACTTTAACAGAGGTTGGGGTGCTTTTTTAGTGCAGAAATTGACCTATACAAGTCCTTAAAGGGTCTATTTTTAATACCTAAATTCGACCTATTGACAAAAATGACACTATGTCATATACTATAGTGACACGATGTCACTTTTGAAAGGGGGATATTTATGCCAAAGGAGACTTTTTATAATCTCAACGAAGACAAGAAGACTTTAATAGAGAAAGCTCTGATCAAGGAGTTTGAATCGAATCCTCTTTGTGAGGCTACCGTAAAAAATATAGTTGAAGACTTAAATATATCCAGAGGTAGTTTCTACCAGTATTTCTACAGTCTAGAGGAGAGTTATTTTTATATATTGGACAAGTTTACTGGAGAGGTTCATTCCTTATTTTTAAACTTGTTAGAAAAAAACAAGGGCAACATAAATAAGACTCTTGAAGACTATGGAAGAGAGCTTGCTGATGAGATATTTAAGGGTGAATACTATTATATATACAGGAATAAGTTTTTGTATTGGAATATGAGTCTCGACAGGGATTGGAAGCAGTATGTAGCTAGCAACTCTAAGGCTTGTGAGGGAAACTATGGCGAGAGTGAACAAGTCCACTACCTGGGGGCCCTGGTACATTCGCTGATGCAGAGATTGTTTTTGGAAGAGTGGTCAAAAGAAGAGTTTGTGGACCACTATAGCTTGTATGTTAAATGGATAATAGGAGGTATTGGACGATGATGAGTTTAATGGAATCAATTTTTGATATAGGTTACTTGAGTCTTGTAATAGGCTTGGGTGTTAGGATACTTTTAGAGAGAAAGGAAGGAGCTAAGAATTTTGGAATAATGGCTATTTTATTGGGGCTTGGTGATGCCTTTCATCTGATTCCTAGGCTTGTCAGTCACCTGAGTTTAGGTGGATTTGAAAAAAATATAGCTGCCCTTTCTTGGGGTGAATTTGTTACTAGTATAACTATGACTATTTTTTATATAATGTTTTATAGGTATTATGTAGGCATAGCAGGTGATAAAAGCAAAAGAAAGTCCATGCTTATATATGGCCTTGCAATTGTGAGGATAGGTCTTGTCTTGATGCCACAGAATCTATGGGGCAGCCAAGGTGACTATACGTTTGCTATTATAAGAAATATACCATTTTTAATAATGGGTATCTTGATAATAGGGTGGACTTACAAGTACAGACATATTGATGGTCTAAAAAATGCAAGTATTTTTATCTTCTTGAGCTTTTTGTTTTATATTCCTGTAGTTGTAGGAGCTAGATTTATACCGATTTTAGGCGCACTTATGATACCCAAAACTATAATGTATGTTCTAATTGTAATGGTAGGCTATAGGTATTTTGTGGACGAGTTTGAACAGGAGAATATATTTAAGTTAGCTATTAGTTTTTTGATTATGGGTCTTATAAGTGGTGTATTTTACAGGGAGTTTGTCAAGTACTACAAGTGGCAGGGGCTTACAAGTCTTAGTTTTATTCATGTACACCTATTGACTCTCGGATTTATGATGCTAGTCTTGGTATATATGCTTGTAAAAATTCTTAGAATAGACATCATAAAGCTAAAAAGACCTATCAAGCTATATCTATCTGGTCTGGTTCTTACAATTGTCTGTATGCTTGTAAAGGGAATCTATGAGATAACCTCAGCAGGTGCTGACCTATTCCCAAGAGCTGCCCTTTCTGGAATATCTGGTCTAGGACATATGATCATAGGTATTGGTATGGTCTGGGTTCTTATAAGTCTGATACCTGAAAAAAATTTACAAAAAACACCAGAAAATAAAATATAGTAAATAAAATGTAGTAATTAAAAGGTTGTTGATAGAGTAGTTTATATCAACAACCTTTTTTAGTATTGACCTTATAGTGTACTAGTGCTATAATACACCTAAGATGTACTACTAGTATAGTACACTTACCAAAATAGACTAGGATACAATATTTTTATTAAACATTGGTAAATATAAGGAAAGGAGCGTGGTTTAATTGCCTATTAAAGGATTTGTCTTTAATAACAATACGCCAATATACCTACAAATAAGTAAGTATTACCAGGCCAAGGTTTTTATTGGAGAGATAGAGCCGGGTGATGTGATACCTTCTAGAAGAGAATTGGCAGGTAGCTTTGGTGTTAATCTAAATACCGTACAAAAGGCATATGCCTATATGGAAGAGATAGGTCTCATATGCACTGAGAAAAACAAGCAGTCTACAATTACACTTGATTTGGACTTGATCAATAGACTTAAGACCGAATACCTAAAAGAGCCCTTGATGGACTTTATATACAGCATGAAGTCTGTAAATATAGACAAAAAGACGGTTTTGAAGCTTGTAGGTGAGTACTATGACCTAGTTGAAGAAGATGTCAAGGCTGACGAGGAAGATGATGAATATGAGGATGGGGATAGATAACCCAGTTTATAAAATGAGTATTTAGGAGGAAGGACTAATGATAAAGGTTCAAAATTTGACTAAAAAATATAAGACTAATGTTAAGGTGGGCAAGTCGTCTACAAGCTATGCTCTTGACAATGTCAGTCTAACTATAAAAGAAGGCAAGATCACTGCCATACTAGGTACTAATGGTTCAGGCAAGACTACCTTGTTGAAGTCTCTGATGGGATTTGTAAGACCTACATCTGGCAAGGTCTCTATTGACGATGAAAAGATAAGCCACAAAAGCTATGAGAAGATGATATTTATACCTGATTGTCCAACCCACTTTCCGGGATTTTCAATTAAGAAGATGATAGACTTTTACAAGGATTTTTATCCTACTTGGAACTCAGAAAAAGAAAGGGAAATGCTAGATTTCTTTGGGCTAGACATAAACCAGAATATAGACTCTCTATCCAAGGGTAATATTGCCAAGGTAAAGCTTGTCTTGGGATTTTGTCTAGATATGAAGTATATCATAATGGACGAGCCCTTTAATGGAATTGACATATTTAAGAGGGAAGAATTTGTATCTGTTATGGCTAGGTTTATGGAAGAAGACCAGGCTATAATCCTTTCAACACATGAGATTGATGAGATAGAAAAAATAGTTGATTATGTGTTTATACTCAGTGATGGCAAGCTAGTATCAGAGTTTGATGCTGAAGAGATGAGGTCATTGGAGGGTAAATCTATAATTGAAAAAATAAGAGAGGTGTCATTGAATGACTAAATTGCTAAAGTTATTGAAGTTGGAATTCAAGAATAACATGATGTTATTTATTGGATTTAATATAACATCAGTTATAGTCCTGGTCCTATCCTGTATAATTAGCAATCTTTTATACTTGAGGGATATCAGACGGTCATACTTAGTGGGAGATGGCAACACTGTTTATGTGTATGACTCACTACAGCCCAGCCTTACAATGCTTGTTTTGGTATTTAGCCTAGTATTTGTCATAATATATACGGCAACTAGTCTTACAAGAAAGCTGTCTAAGTCTGATGGTAGTGTCTACAGTATTATGCAGTTGCCTGTCAAAATTTACAACCATATACAGGCGACATATATATCTTCATTGGTATTTGCCTTATTTAATAGTCTATTATCAATGATTATATTGGTCGTGTATTCAAGGTATTTGAGAGGCGAAATGATAGATATAGTTAGAACAGTGCCCCTATTCCAAAGTAGGATACCATCTGTGAAGGAGATACTTAACAAATTTATAGATGGAAATCCGTTTTTTACAATTAATCCAAGCATGGTGGCCCTTGTAGCCCTAAAATGGATTCTATTGATAAGTGTTGTGATTGCTATTGTACTACTTGTCAAATCATCTAAGAATATACCTATTTACATTACTGCCTTGATTATATTTTTATCATTTTACAGTGCTAATGTAATAGAGTTTGTAGGATGGGGTAGTGGAAAAATAGATACTACATATATTGTCAAGCTAATTGTTTCAACCATTGGATTTATTGTAGCCAATCATATTTTGATTAGAAGAATAGAGTACTAAGGGGGGACATCTATGAACGATATACTAAAACTTTACTACTACGGTTTAAAGATTAATAAAAAGAAGTTTATGCTTATAGGTGGTCTGATATGTGTATGGATAATCCTATCTATAAGTGTATCCATGTTTTCAGTAAGTTCTATAGGCAAGGTTAGCTTTGTAGGATCATTTTTCAAGGATTTTTACCAGGCTAAACCACTGCCTATGGCTAGTATGGATAGATTTAACAAGATTATATCTTCATCCATACTACTGAGGGACACTGCCAGTTTTGCTATGTATAGCTTTATAGGATTCGTAACTCTGCTATCTGTGCTGATGTCATTTTTACTAGTTACGGATGATTACAAGAGGAAAAATTCGAGCTACTTAATAATGGCCAACCTACCTACAAAAATATATAGGGTCAAGATTTCTAAGATACTAGTGGGATGGTCAATATACATTTTTTGCATCGTGGGATTCTCACTTGCAGCCTTGTTGATGGATGCAATTTGGAAGCTATACTTGGGAGATATGTATATGATGAGTGCCTGGTCTTTGTTGGGTAATGATTCATTTTTGCTGACTAGTTCATATTCAGCGATAATAATATCCCTAGTCGTTGTATTGCCATCAGTAATGGGCATACAGGCCCTTACAAGTATATTCTTTGTGTCCAATGATAGGGGCAAGGTACTAAAGAAGATTATATGTGTAGTTTTACTGATGATAAATGGCATAGGTGTATTTGTATTTGTGGTTTCTTATATGTTTAATTACAACATATTTAACAGCTATAGTGAGCTAAGTGTAGTTACATGGTTTGCCATGGCAATTTACATAGTGAGCTTGACCCTTACTTATGTAGATTGCAGATTAAGTCAAAAAAGAACTAGGGGAGGTGTGATAAATGGATAAATCTAGTATAAAGGGTGGCCTAATCCTTGGTCTACTAATCCTACTAAGCCTAGGTCTTGCAGCAGGTTTTCATACTATGAAGCTTAGTTCTAGTAGGGTAGAGACTATTCAAGGTGACAAGGGTGAACTTGAGAAAATGAACCTAATAAGTACAGAAACGGACCTGGAAAATTTGAAGATTAGGCCCGACATGAACAAGAGCTATATAGAAGGCATGAAATCCAATATAAAAAATATCCCTGCTTATATCTTAAAAGATGGTAGGCCTGAAAAAATCACCTTGAAATTTGACAAGAATGACAATATAAAGGCAATAGATAAGAAGTCCAATAGATACTCTATATTAAACGAGCTAACCTATGACCATACTGCCTATGTTGTAGACCCTAAAAATTCACATGGTATTTATCTAAATTACAGTATCGAAGGTGTTGGCAAGAAGATAAGATTAAATGAGAAAGATTTGATTGGATACACTGGAAATGATCGTATAGAGGTAAAGAGGCTAGAAAAATACAAGGGTAAGACCTATCTTGTCCTATCTTATTCAGTTAAAAATACTGATAAGGCTACTATGAAAAAGAATGATCTAATAGAAAAGCTTGTATTTGCTGAGATTGTAGGTGATGGCATACAAGTACTAAATAGGCTGGATATATTATCTGATTCTGAAAATGCTAATAGTATGAGGGTTATAGCTGCATTTGACAAGATATTGATATTCTCCTATAGGGACTATCCTTCCAAAGACTTGAAAAATGAGATGATATCCCTAGACTTGGCAAGTAAGAAGCTTGCTAGGGAGGATATTAGCAGTAAAAAAGACTCTAAGGGCATATATATCAATCCAGATATTTATGATTCATATATCAAATACGACAAAAATAATGGTATCCTCTACCTAATATCAAGGGAAAACAATCAAAAGCCTTTCCATATAAGGTCATACAAGATGAAAGAAGATAAACTCATAGATGTAGATGATAGGACAATAAATCTAGATGACTATTTAACTCAGGTACAGTTACCTACTAAGGATGATAAAATGAGTCAAATGGGTAGTATAAACAGGGTTAATATTATGATGAAAGGTAAAAAAGTTATAATAATAAAGTATAATAACTTTAATATATATCAATGGAAGGGAAAAGGGGTAGAAAAAACAATTAAAAATGAAGATGGAACAGAGATACCCGAGGATAGGGATAATTTAGAATTTAATAATTCTAGTATATATAGTTCTACTCAAATATACATATACGATGTGGATAAAGATAAGATTACTTACTCAGGTGCCATAAAAGGACAGTTGGAGATTGATGCAAGGACGATATATATGTCAGAAAAAGAAAAATAATAAATTTCAAAAACTGTTTTATTAACTGTAAGATGTATATGTAAATAGGTGTTTATAAGGTCTGATAGGGAAGTTCTTTAGCTATAAAATGCTATTAATATGTCTAATTTTATGCTATAATTGAGTTTAGACGAAATATTAAGAGGTGATATAATGAAGGATTTCCTATCCAGACTTCCTCTACCGGTTACCGTACTAGCCCTTGCTTGGGTTGTGCTTGGTAACTCGCTTCAAGGAGTTATACCATTTTTAAGTGATTTATGTATGGTTATTACAATTTTACTATTATTGCTTACATTGATGAAATTGATATTTATGCCTAAGACGAGTTTTAAATCCTTGTCTACACCGGTTGGTCTTTCGATGTTTTCGACATTTGCCCTATCCCTTATAATGATAGCGGTTTGGATGAAGGGCGTGTTTGACAAGGCCAATATATATTTCTGGGCGGTAGGAGTAATATTAGAAGCAATTATACTAGTGATATTTATTGTAAAATATGCATTAAACTTCAAACTTAAATCAGTTTTTTCGACTTGGTACCTAGTTTTTGTGGGTATTGGTATGGCTTCCATCACAGGTAGCGATTTTGGTATGGAAGTATTTGGTAGAGCAATACTTAAATACATATTTGTGGCAGCTATTGTACTGACACCGTTTATAGTGTACAGATATATGAGGGTGAGTTTGACTAGTGCAGCCAAACCACTAATAGGTATTTTTGCATTCCCATTGGGGGTTATCATACCATCATACATAGCCTTGGGTCAAAACATATCTACTAGAAATCTATGGAGTATGTGGATTTGTCTCCAACTTATATTCTTTGCAATTATGGTATATCTGGCATTTCATTTGTTTGATGGATACTATCCTAGTAATTCCTCCTATGGATTGGCAGCTGCTATTACATTATATGCAACTAGAGAGTTTGAATTGTACCTTATAGCAAGGAAGCTGTCTACAGGCTTTATTCAGTATTTGATGTATTTTGAGTTTGTTCTTGCCTTTGTAATCTGTGCTGTGATATCAGTTTCATATCTTATGAATACACTTGAAGATCCTGAAAAACATAGGCAGAAAGTGAAAGAGAATAAGGAAAAAGAGCGCAAGAGATTAAGAGAAAAAAGAAGAGCACATCAAAAAAGACTTAGAGAAATTGAGATATCTAAGGATAAAAAAGAGACAAGAAAAAATAAAGTATCTACAAGAAAAACTGATCAAGTGTCAAATACAGAAAAAGAGCCTAAAAAAAGTCTCCTAGTTGATATAGAAGACGCTGAGAGCTTGATTGATTAACTCACTTATACATCTATTTTAACACAAAAAGTAATTAAATTAAAGACTTTTAAATAAGCTTAAACTAGGGTATATTGTAATTAACAACAAAAAGTACTTAGGTACTTGGAAGGAGTGTTAATTATGAAAATACTAGTAACAGGAAAGAAAATTAGATTAACTGAAGGCATTAATGGTTATATTGATAAAAAATTTTCCAAGCTTGAAAAATTGCTTTCTGAAGACACTGAGTTAAGGGTAACGGTAAGTGCAAATAAAAAAGAAAAGCAAAAGGTAGAAGTAACACTAGATAATATCAACGGTCATATAGTAAGAGCTGAGGATGTCCAAGAAGACCTTTATTCAGCTATAGACGTTGTTTGTGACAAGTTAAATAGACAGATAGTAAAGTATAAGCATAAGTTTAAATCTAGAGCATCAGGCAATGATACTATTAGATTTGAAAACTTCAATCAACTACTTGAAGAAGAGATAGAAGCAGTTCCAGAGGATTCTGAACTTGTATTTGAAAGAAGAAAGAAGTTTGACATTAGACCTATGAGCCCTGAGGAAGCTGTTCTTCAGATGAACCTTCTAGGCCATGATTTCTTCTTATTTAAAGATCAAGATACTTTTGAAGTTTGCCTAGTATACAGAAGAGGTGACGGTGGTTACGGTCTGATAGAACAGGCATAGGAAGAGTATATTTTGAAACCTTAGAGGGTTTATATAGACTAGGGGTAGCCAAGTAATTAGTGGCTGCCTCTTTTTCTTATCTATAGATTAAAAAGTGTATACATATATGTTATAATTAAGATATTAATACTATGATTTGGAGTGAAGATATGATTATACAAAGGCAATTTTCGATTTTCGAACCCAATTTTGAAAAAGAGCTATTCGGGAATTTTGATGAAAATGTAAAATTAATAGAGAAAAACCTAAGTGTGGATATACTTCTTAGGGAAGGTAATATAGTTCTACTAGGTGAAGAAAAAAATGTGGAGACTGCTGAAAGACTCTTAAATTCTTTACATAAGATAGTGGAGTCTGGTAAAAGACTTGATAGGCAGACTGTACTCTATACTATGGACCTTTTGTTTGCAGATAGTGAGGACAGGGTCAAGGAACTTGAAGGAACTATAGTGATCACTAAAAAAGGGGCTCCAGTCCAGCCCAAAACCCTAGGACAAAAAGAGTATGTCAACATAATAGAAAACAACGATATAACTTTTGGTATCGGTCCGGCGGGAACTGGTAAGACATATCTGGCAGTAGCTATGGCTGTCAAGGCCTTTAAGGCTGACGAAGTATCGAGGATAGTACTTACAAGACCTGCTGTCGAGGCGGGTGAAACTCTTGGATTCTTGCCGGGAGACATGAAGGACAAGGTTGACCCATACCTTAGACCCCTTTATGATGCCCTATTTGATATGTTTGGACCAGACAGGTTCGCCAAGTACTTAGAGAGAGGTACTATAGAGGTTGCTCCTCTTGCATTTATGAGGGGTAGAACACTTGACAATGCCTTTATAATACTTGATGAGGCCCAAAACACTTCTCCAGAACAGATGAAGATGTTCTTGACTAGACTTGGATTTGGGTCAAAGGCGGTAGTGACAGGAGATATAACTCAGACAGACCTGCCACGCCACAAGGTGAGTGGCCTTATAACAGCCATCAAGATCCTGGATGGGGTAAAGGGTATCGGTTACAAGGAACTTACTGAAAAGGACGTAGTGAGACACGAGCTTGTTCAGAGGATAATAAAGGCGTATGCAAAATATGAGAAAAAGATGGAATTTAAGGAAAATGAAAAAAAGTACAAAGCAAGAAACAACAATAATAGGAGATAGATAAGTATGGAAATAATTTTCGATGATAGACAGACTTACAAAAAAATAGATGAAGATATCCTAGACAAGGTAGAAAGAGTTATGCTGGCGGTACTTGATTATGAGGATTATGATGACAATTATGAAGTCAGTCTTTCTTTTGTAGATAATGAGGAGATAAGAAATCTTAACAGAGAGTTTAGGAATATAGATAGGGTTACTGATGTCCTTTCTTTTCCAATGCTGTCTGATGATGAATTTGATATTGAATATGAAGTAGAGTCTCTAGGGGATATAGTTATCTCTATACAGAGGGCTGATGAACAGGCTGAGGAGTTCGACCATTCTTTGGAGAGGGAGATATGCTTTTTAGTGTGTCACAGTATGTTCCACCTACTTGGTTATGACCATATGGAGGAAGAAGAAGCCAAAGATATGCATAGAAGAGAAGAAGAAGTATTGAATGGTCTAGATATTACAAGGGATGAAGGATATGAGAAGTAAGAAAAATCAAATCGAAAAAAAACAGAAGAGAAAAAAGAATAAACAGAGTTTTGTAAAGTCTGTAAATGCCGCCATAGCAGGGATTCAATATACTTTTAAGAGTGAAAGAAATATGAAACTCCATTATTTGGCTTCCTTTATGGTCCTAATTGCGAGTTTGTTTTTCGACTTCTCAAAGATTGAGTTTATTGTCTTGTTGGGGGCTATAACTTTGGTTGTAATTGCGGAAATGGTGAATACTGCTGTTGAAAAGACTGTAGACATGGTGACATTAGAGTTTCATCCTCTCGCCAAGATAGCAAAGGATGTCGCAGCTGGAGGTGTTTTGGTATCTGCTCTATATGCAGTTGTAGTTGGTTATATATTATTTTATAATAAGCTAAATATGTTGACTGGCAATATAGCTCTTAGGATTAGGGAATCGGAGTTACATATTACAGTTATATGTATAGCTATTGTCCTAATCGCTGTAGTTGTTGTAAAGGCAGTAACTTTGACAGGAACTCCAGTCAGGGGTGGTATGCCAAGCGGCCATGCTGCACTAGCATTTGCACTAGCTACATCAATTACCTTGATTACTGAGAGGGTAGAGGCCTCATCACTAGCATACCTTATGGCTCTATTGGTAGCTCAAAGTAGAATAGAGGGAAAGATACATACTTTTTGGGAGACCTTTGCTGGTGCCATACTAGGAACCTTGGTGGCAGTAGTAGTATTTCAGCTCGGACTATTTTATTAGTAGAGAAAATATGATATAATAGAGTTTGGATTATTGATAGTGTGGTTATTTGTGTAGAATTATAATAGTATAGTTCATGAAAATGCTGCACAATTGTAGGAATAGGAGAGATATATGACATATAAATCGGGATTTGTAAGTATAGTTGGTAGACCGAATGTTGGAAAGTCAACGCTTATGAATGATATGGTAGGAGAGAAAATCGCTATTATGAGTGACAAGCCTCAGACTACTAGAAATACTATCCAGGCTGTATATACAGATGAAGAGGCACAGATAGTATTTATGGATACTCCAGGTATCCACAAACCAAAGAACAAGCTAGGCGAAATGATGGTCAAATCTGCGTCAGATGCTTTCAAGAATGTAGACAGCATTATATTTGTTGTCGATGATTCTAGAACAATAGGCAAGGGTGACAGCCTGATCATAGAAAACCTTAAAAAGACTAGTACGCCTGTATTTTTGGTTATAAACAAGATTGATAAGATAGACAATAAGGAAGACCTATTTGAGATGATAAGGATGTACGATGACCTAAATGTATTCAAAGAGATAATACCTACATCAGCCCTAAAGGGTTCAAATATAGACTCCTTGATAAAAGTAATAAAAAGAAATCTTAATGAGGGACCCAAGTACTTCCCAGACTACATGGTTACAGACCAGCCTGAAAGAGTGCTTGTGTCTGAACTTATAAGGGAAAAAGTCCTTCACTACACTAATGATGAAGTTCCACATGGTGTAGCCATTGAGATAGAAAAGATGAAAGAACGTAAAGGAAAAGACTTAATAGATATATCTGCTGTTATATACTGTGAGAGAAATTCACACAAGGGTATAATCATAGGCAAGCAGGGCAAAAAGCTTAAGGGTATAGGAAAATCAGCAAGGGAAGAAATAGAATTCTTACTTGGTACAAAGGTTAATCTCCAGATATGGGTAAAGGTAAAAGAAAACTGGAGAAACCTACCTAACTATATCAGCTATTTTGGATTAAAAGAAGAAATATAATATAATTATTGATAAAAAGGTGGTTGTAATGGACAAAAAGCAGGACTCGTCGCGAGAGTTGTTTAATGAAGTTAAAGAAATGATGGATGCTAATAAGCTGATCGATTTAAGAGAGATGTTGGAAGAATATCACACTATGGATATCTATGACATCCTACTTGAATTAGGAAACAATGATCAGGTTAAACTATTTGAAATATTGCCATTGGATACAGCAGCTGACATACTAGAAGAGTGTGAGGCGGACTTTTTCATAAAGATTGTATCTCAAATTGACAAAGAACACGCAAAGAGGGTTTTTGATGAGATGTCACTAGGTGATCTTTCAGATATTCTACGTGAGATGGATGATGACGAAAGAGAAAAGATACTTGATATTGTGAGCAAGGCAGATGAGTTAGAACTTAGGGAACTCCTTGCCTATGTAGATGAAACTTCAGGATCTACTATGAAGAAGGGCTACATAACAGTAAACAAGAACCTAAACGTATCTCAGGCTATCAGACATATAAGATCTGAATCAGTAGAAGCAGACTCAATATACTACATATACGTTGTCGATAATGAACAGAAACTGGTAGGTGTGCTTTCTTTAAGAGACCTATTTATTTCAAAGGATTCTTCTACTATGGAAGATATAATGGTAGAAAATGTAAAGTCAGTAAAGGATAATGAGGATAGGGAAGAAGCTGTTAAGATGGTATCCAAGTACAACCTAGTAGCAATACCAGTTGTTGACGAAGAGGGTGTACTAAAGGGGATAATAACAGTTGACGATATACTTGATGTTATGGAAGAAGAAGCCAGTGAGGATATGTACAAGTTTGCTGGTTCAAGTGAGCATGAAAGAGATGTCGCAGAAAATGAAAACTCAACCCTATTCGAGCAGGTTATCTCTTGTGTTAGGGGTAGACTTGGCTGGCTTGTAGTGACATTATTACTTTCTTTTGTGACTGCATATATATTTATGAAGTTCCAGGGACTTATGTCAACTAAGATGTACGAGTTGATATTCTTTGTTCCTATGATACTTACAATAGGTGGTAACGTGGCTACACAGTCTTCAGCTGTTACAGTTATCAACCTTATTGACAATGACAAGAAAGTGGATTTTCAGACTATAGCAAAAGAGCTTGTAAGTGCAACTATAAATGGACTAGTCCTTGTAGCTATTGCAAGTATAGTTTTATTATTGCTTGGTGGTGTCAAGATGTCTATACTGATAATAGCAGTAAGTATATTGATAAACGTCTTATTGGGTGCGGCTTTTGGAACATTGATGCCAATAGTAATAAACAAATTAGAAGCTGACCCATCAGTAGTCACTTCTCCAGTTATAACTGTAATAATGGATGTTATAGGAGTTTTAGTATACTTCTTAATAATCAGTGCCTTTATAGGTTTATAATTAGATTATATGTCGCATTAATTTCAATCTTGATAATTAGTGCGACTTTTATTTGTGAAAGATAATTTGACTTGACCTTATGAAAAAAGATAGGAGGAATAATGTCAGTAATAAATACTCAGGCAGTAGTTCTTAAAGCCCTAAAATTTAAAGAAAACGATATAATATTGACCCTCTTTACCAGAAACTATGGCAAGGTCAGTGCAATAGCAAGGGGGGCTCAAAAGCCTAAGAGCAAGCTGATCGCTACATCACAGGTATTTTCCTACAACAACTATGTCTTGAGAAAGCAAAACGATATGTATGTAGTATACCAGAGTGAGAGTATCAAGAGCTTCTATAATATAGCCACTGATTTTGATGCCTTTTCCTATGCATCTTTTATTATGAAACTTGTTGAAGGAGTACTAGTAGAGGGCCAGACCAATAACAGGTTATTTGTATTACTGGTCAGGACCCTGTTTTTGTATTCGGAAGGGGTTGATAACCCCAAGTTTATACTTGATGCCTTTATAGTCAAGTTTTTGGATTATACGGGTTTTAAGCCAAATGTAGATGCGTGCACTTCTTGTTCTTCTACAAACTATAGGAAGGCTGTATTTTCTATATCAGACGGCGGTATAGTATGTGATAAATGTATAAAAAAACAAGAAAATTACTTAAAAATTGACCAAACTACAATAAGACTTATGCAATATATTTTAAAAAATGATATAATAGATATAAATAAGGCTGAGGTTGCCAAGGTACTAGTTGATGAACTATTTTTCTTGTTGAAGAAGTACCTCATCAACTATTTTGAGTACATCAATTTCAAGTCTATAGATATGTTGAAGAATTTAACTTAGGAGGTTACATTATGGCACAGATAACAATTGAAATGGTAGACCAGATTATGGAAAGGTTCCCATATGTTACATATAAGCAGGCTAAAGAGGCCCTTATAAAGACAGATGGAGATGTACTAGAAGCTATAATATTAATAGAAAATAGCGAAGAGGCCAGTGCCTTTGATGGATTTGAAAAGAAATTTACTGTAGAGACTGAGAAGGTGAGAGACCAGTTAGCAGATTTATTAAAGCAGGCTACTCTTGTGAGGGTTGTAGTTGAAAAAGATTCAAAGATTATGTTAAATATACCTCTTGGAATAGGTGTTGTTGGAGTTGCGGTTATGCCAATAGTTACTCTACTAGGCCTATCTGCAGCAATGCTTAGCAAGTATTCTGTTAAGATAGTAGATGCCAATTCAGGTCAGGAGGTAGACTTAGGAAATCTTACTCCTGAAAAAGTAGAGATTTTAAAGGAGATATTATTCAATTCTTTTAGCAGCATGAAGGACACAATCAAGCCTAAGCATGAATCTAATGAAGAGGAAGATATAGTAGATGATATAACAGACGAACTTATTAAAGAGTCTGAGAATAAAAATGAAGAAAATAATAAATAATTATATTAAAATGTATTTTTAAAATACTTGTAAAATACATCTAAAAAACGTATAATATAACTACACAAAAATAGCTAGTTATTTATACATAAGGAGGAATTATATGAATTTTCAAGAGATGATATTGACTTTGCAAAAATATTGGGCAAAGCAGGGATGTATAATGACTCAGCCTTATGATGTTGAAAAGGGTGCGGGTACTATGAATCCCAATACTTTTCTAAAGTCTCTAGGACCTGAGCCATGGAACGTGTGTTATGTTGAGCCATCAAGAAGGCCGGCAGATGGTAGGTATGGAGAAAACCCTAATAGACTATACCAGCACCACCAGTTCCAGGTAATACTAAAACCATCACCAGACGATATTCAGGATCTATATCTTGACTCACTAAGAGAGATAGGTATCAATCCAGATGAGCATGACATTAGATTTGTCGAGGATAACTGGGAAGCTGCTACAGTAGGAGCATGGGGCTTAGGATGGGAAGTATGGTTAGATGGTATGGAAATAACTCAGTTTACATATTTCCAGCAGGTAGGTAATATAGAGTGTGAGCTAGAGACTGGAGAAATTACATATGGTCTTGAAAGAATAGCAATGTATATCCAGGATGTTGATAGCGTTTATGACCTACAGTGGAATGATAATATAAAATATGGAGATGTCTTTAAAAGACAAGAATATGAAAACACTAGGTATGCATTTGATGATTGTAATGCAGATATGTTATTTAAGGTATTTGATATGTTTGAAGAAGAGGCAGTTAGACTTGCTGATATAGGACTTGTAATACCATGCTATGACTATGTACTTAAGTGTTCTCATATATTTAATACTTTGGAAGCTAGAGGAGCTATCGGTGTTAGTCAGAGAGCAGCATTTATAGGTAAGATAAGGTCTCTTGCCAAGATAGTTGCAGAGAGCTATGTTAAGCAGAGAGAAGAGTTAGGTTATCCTCTAATGAAGGCAGGTGAAGACAATGAATAATTATTTACTATATGAAATAGGTGTTGAAGAAATGCCATCAAGATTTGTCCAGTCTACACTTGACCAGTTAGTTAGTGGCTTAAAGTCAAGACTAGAGGAAAAGAGAGTGGCCTTTGAAGATATAGACACTTTTGCAACACCAAGAAGACTTATCCTAGTTGTAAAGGGTCTAGCAGATAGACAGGCAGACCTAGAAGAAGAAGTAAAGGGACCAGCCAAAAAGATTTCTATAGCAGAGGATGGTAGTTTTACAAAGGCAGCCCAAGGATTTATGAGAGGTAAGGGCCTAAGTGAGTCTGATGTATACTTTAAGGACCTAAATGGTACTGAGTATATATTTGCTACAATAAGAGAAGAAGGTAAAGATACTGATGAGGTTCTTATGGAAGTACTTCCTGAGATAGTAAAATCAGTAGTATTCCCTAAGTCAATGCGTTGGGGTGGCAAGAATATGAGATTTGTCAGACCTATAAGATGGTTGGTTGCCCTACACAATGACAAGGTTGTGCCAGTTGACCTTGAGGGAATAATAGCATCTAATGTTACAGTTGGTCATAGGTTCCTAGGTGCCAAGTCTATAGAGGTATCATCTATAGAAGATTACTTCAAGAAACTTGAAGAAAACTTTGTAGTATACGATCAGGACCTTAGAAAAGACATGATAAGAAAGCAGATAGACCAAGTTGCAGCTTCAATAGGTGGCAAGGTTGAGATGGATGAAGAACTACTAGATGAAGTCACTTATATAGTAGAGTATCCAACTGCATTTTATGGAGAATTTGACAAGTCATATACTGAACTTCCAAAGGAAGTAGTAAAAACTCCTATGAAGGCCCACCAGAGATATTTCCCAGTGGTTGGAGAGGACTCAAATCTTCTGCCATACTTTATAGCTGTTAGAAATGGTAATGACTATAAGATAGAAAATGTTAAGGCTGGTAATGAAAAAGTACTTGAGGCTAGACTTGCAGATGCTAAATTCTTCTTCAATGAAGACAGACAGCATGATCTAGAATACTACAGGAACAAGCTAAATACAGTAGTATTCCAGGAAAAGCTTGGAACTCTACTTGACAAGTCTGAGAGAATATACAATATAGCCAAGGTATACGGAAAGGAAGTTGATGTAAATATAGAAGACCTAGAGTCAGCTGCCTACTATGCCAAGGCGGACCTTGTAACTAACATGGTATTTGAATTTGATGAATTACAGGGTTACATGGGTATGCAGTACTCAAGGCTAGAAGGAAAGAACGACACAGTTTCAAAGGCTATATACGAACACTATATGCCAAGATTTAACGGTGATACAGTACCTTCAACTATGGAGGGGGCTATACTTTCTATAATAGACAAGATGGATACTATAGCAGGATTCTTTGCAATAGGCATACAGCCAACTGGTTCAGCCGATCCATTTGCCCTTAGAAGACAGTGCATAGGTATACTTACAATACTTCTAGAAAAGAATATTGAAATAGACGTAGCTAGACTAGCTTCAATATCTCTTGACCAGTATTCAAGTGTAGAATTTGACAAGGATTCAGTAATTGAGAATATAATAGAATTCTTTAATGAAAGAACTAAGAACATGTTCAAGGATATGGGTATCAGGTATGACGTTGTCGAGGCTGTCCTAGCAAGTGATGAAAAGAATATATCTGACCTATATGTAAGAGCTGAGGCTATGAACAAGTGGATAGACAGGGATTCTTTGACTGATATGCTTGTAGCCTTCAATAGAGTATCTAATCTGGCAGAGGGAGCTGAAACTGATAAGATAGATCAAGCCTTATTGTTAGAAGACGTTGAAAAAGAACTTTATGATAACTTCAAGGATGTAGATTCAAAGATTAGTGACCTAATGGACCAGAAGGAGTACACAAAGTCTCTTGATGCGTTCGCTAGTCTAAAACCAGCGGTTGACAATTTCTTTGACAATGTAATGGTAATGTCAGACGATCCAAAACTTAGGGCTAATAGACTTGCCCTATTAAAGAATATCAGCGATTCAATGCTAAAGGTTTGTGACCTTACTAAGATAGTTTATAAATAGCATACAAATAGTATGTAATATATATGGCAAATTCTGTATTCATTAGAGATATAGACAAAAATACATATGAATATTTTAAGATGACTTATAGTTATATGTAGATAAAATGCTTATAAATGGCCTGGTTGACTCGTTTGACCAGGCTGTTTATATATGATGCATATTTATTTAATAGTATGTATTATTTTTTTGATAAACCTATTGATTAATCATAAATAACATATTATAATATACTATATAAGAAATAAAGATATATTGTATATACTAATACGGGGATTTTGAGAGAAGGTGCTTCATATAAAACTTAATGATAGACAATTAAAAATAATCGACATAGTAAAGCAATATGAGCCGATAACGGGTGAAAAGATTGCTGAGAGGCTAAATGTCACAAGAGCTACCTTGAGATCAGATCTAGTGGTATTGACCATGACAAATATACTGGATGCTAGACCAAAGGTTGGCTACTTTTATGTTGGTGAAGGCGACTTCAACAATGAAAAAAATAGGATGAAGGATGTCAAGGTTTCAGATGTGATGGGGGTACCTATGATAGCCCATCAAGGTGATTCAGTATATGATGTGATAGTTAATCTTTTCATAGAAGATGCTGGTGGCGTATTCATCTTGGATGAGTCTGACAACTTATGTGGAGTTGTATCTAGAAAAGACCTACTTAAGGCCACTATTGGTGGTGGAGATGTCAACAAGATGCCAATAGGAATGATAATGACGAGAATGCCAAATGTGGCGATAATAGAGGAAAATCAATCAATCAGTGATGCGGCGGCATTGCTAGTAAAGAGGGAAGTAGATAGTCTACCTGTTGTTAGATTCAATGAAATGAGAAACAAGATGACGGTTGTGGGCAAGGTATCAAAGACACTCATTACTAGGTTATTCGTCGAATTAACAGAATAAAAGTGAGGTAAATATGGATAATACTATAGATATATATATTGTTTCAGATTCTTTGGGGGAAACTGCAAAAACAGTTGCAAAGGCTTGTATATACCAGTTTCCAAACCACGAGAATTGGAATATAAGGAGACACCCATACATAAACAACAAGAATCTTCTTATGGACGTTTTGGAGAAGGCCAAAGAAGTAAATGCACTTGTAATGTACAGTATGGTAAATCAGGAACTAGTTGATTACGCAAAATCATACTGTGAGGACAACAACATATCATATATAGATTTGCTATCAAGTGTAATTGGTCAGATGGCAGAAAAGGCTGGAATAGAGCCTATAAGAGAGCCAGGCGTTATAAGAAAGATGGATAAGTCGTATTTTGATAGGATTGAGGCAATTGAATTTGCTGTTAAATATGATGATGGTAAGGATCCTAGAGGTGTCCTAAAGGCAGATGTTGTATTAGTTGGTATATCTAGAACATCAAAGACGCCACTGTCAATGTATCTTGCCAACAAGCAGCTAAAAGTTGCCAATGTGCCTTTGGTGCCAGAGGTTCCAATACCAAAGGAACTTATGGAAGTTGAGACTAAGAGGATAATAGGTCTGACAAATTCACCAGATACCCTAAATAGGATCAGGATGGAAAGGTTAAGGGCTTTAGGACTTTCAGGGGCAGCCAACTATGCTAAACTTGAGAGAATACTTGAGGAACTTGACTATTCAGAAGAGATAATGAAGACTTTAAAGTGTCCAGTTATCAATGTTTCAAACAAGGCTATAGAAGAGACAGCAGGGATAATAATAGACATATTAAAAGAAAATGGTGTAGCCGTTGAAAAAGACTACTCAATATAAAAATTAGGAGGAATCTAATGAGTACAAAATTTGTTTACAGTTTTGATGAAGGTAATAAGGATATGAGAGGCCTGCTAGGTGGTAAGGGTGCCAACCTAGCAGAAATGACTAATATTGGTCTTCCAGTACCTCAGGGATTTACAATAACTACAGAAGCTTGTAATGACTATTATGAAAACGATTTAAAAATCAGACAAGAAGTAATAGACCAGGTAGAAGACAAACTAGCTCAGCTTGAAAGAGAACAAGGCAAGAAGCTAGGAAGTGACAACAATCCATTGTTGGTATCAGTAAGATCTGGTGCAGTTTTCTCAATGCCAGGTATGATGGATACAATACTTAACCTTGGTCTTAACGATACAAGTGTAAAGGGTCTAATAGATTCTACAAAGAACGAAAGATTCTCATATGATTCATATAGAAGATTTATACAGATGTTCTCAGACGTTGCTATGGAAGTTCCAAAGTATAAGTTTGAAAACGTTCTAGACAAGATGAAGGAAGCTAAAGGATACAGTTCAGACCTTGATCTTACAACTGATGACCTAAAGGTTATAGTAGAAGAATTCAAGAAGATATATAAGGATGAAATAGGAGAAGACTTCCCACAGGATCCTAAGAAGCAGTTGATGCTTGCTATAGAGGCAGTATTTAGATCTTGGAACAACCCAAGAGCTATAGTATACAGAAAATTAAACGATATACCAGGAAACCTTGGTACAGCTGTAAATATCCAGTCAATGGTATTCGGTAATATGGGTATGTCATCAGGTACAGGTGTTGCCTTTACTAGAAACCCATCAACAGGAGAAAATAGACTATTTGGTGAATACTTGATAAATGCCCAGGGTGAAGACGTTGTTGCAGGTATAAGAACACCTCAGTCAATAGATACACTTAAGGAAGAAATGCCTGAAATGTATGATCAGTTTGTAAATATTACACAGAAATTAGAGGCTCATTACAAGGATATGCAGGATATAGAATTTACAATAGAAAACGGTAAGCTATATATCCTACAGACTAGAAATGGTAAGAGAACAGCTAAGGCTGCTATAAATGTAGTAGTTGACCTAGTAAACGCTGGTACAATAGACAAGGAAGAGGCTATAATGAGAATTGAGCCAAATCAGTTAGACCAGTTATTACACCCAACATTTGATCCAAAGGCCCTAAAGTCTGCAGAATTACTTGCTAAGGGTCTTCCAGCATCTCCAGGTGCTGCAACAGGTAAGGTATACTTCCATGCAGATGATGCAGTTCTTCATGCCAAGGAAGGTGAAAAGGTTCTACTAGTTAGACAGGAGACTTCTCCAGAAGATATAGAAGGTATGGTAAGTGCTGAAGGTATACTTACAGCAAGAGGTGGTATGACTTCTCATGCTGCAGTTGTTGCTAGAGGTATGGGTAAGTGCTGTGTAGCAGGCTGTGGGGAATTAAGAGTTGATGAAGCAGCTAGAGAAATCAGATGTGGAGACAGGATAATAAAGGAAGGTCAGTACCTTTCAATAGATGGTTCTTCAGGTTGTGTATACCTAGGTTCAGTTGAAATGACTAGTGTAGAACTAGTTGGTAACTTCGAAGTATTTATGAACTGGGTAGATGAAATAAGAGATATGATGGTTAGGACAAATGCCGACAACCCAAGAGATGCTAAGAAGGCTATAGAGTTCGGTGCAGAGGGTATAGGTCTTTGTAGAACTGAGCATATGTTCTTTGAAGAAGATAGAATACCAGCTGTTAGAGAAATGATAATAGCTGAAAATGTAGAAGATAGGGTAAAGGCACTAGACAAGTTACTTCCATTCCAGAGAGAAGACTTCCACGGAATCTTCAAGGCAATGGATGGCAAGCCATGTAACATCAGACTATTGGACCCACCACTACATGAATTCCTACCTCATGATGATGCATCAATAGAGGAACTTGCAAAGCAGATGGGAATTAGACCAAGTGATCTTAAGAAGAGAGTTGTTGACTTAGATGAATTCAACCCAATGCTAGGACACAGAGGTTGTAGACTTGCTGTTACATATCCAGAAATATGTATAATGCAGGCAAGGGCTATAGCTCAGGGTGCAGTACTTGCTACTAAGGATGGACACAAGGTAACACCTGAAATAATGGTTCCACTTGTTGGTCATGTAAATGAATTAAAGATGCTTAGACCACTAATAGAAGAAGCTGTAAACGAAGAGTTTGAAAAGGCTGGAGTAAAGGTAGACTACACAGTAGGTACAATGATAGAAATACCAAGAGCTTGTGTAACTGCTGATGAAATAGCAGAGGTTGCTGACTTCTTCTCATTCGGTACAAACGACCTTACTCAGATGGGATTCGGTTATTCAAGAGACGACGCTGGTAAGTTCCTTGGAGAATATGTAGACAAGGGAATACTTGAAAAAGACCCATTCCAGGTACTAGAACAAAAGGGTATAGGTAGACTAGTTCAGATGGCTGCAGAGCTTGGTAGAGGCGTTAAGCCAAACCTAAAGCTAGGAATTTGTGGAGAACACGGTGGAGAACCATCTTCAGTAGAATTCTGCTACAATACAGGTCTAAACTATGTATCTTGCTCACCATTCAGAGTACCAATCGCAAGACTAGCTGCTGCTCAGGCAACTGTTAAGAAAAGAAAGGGCGACTCACATAGAGACAAATAAAATCATATAAAATTATATAAAACCATAAAATCTAGGAGTACACATTGAAATTGATGTGTACTCCTTGTCGTATATGGGGTACAAATTTTTTTATAATTATAGTAAAGGATCACGAATATTTAGAAACTCTTATATAGGTATTTATTCTTGCAAATATTTGCTTATTTGTATATAATGTTAGAAGCAGTGTAAGAAATATAAATATTTTGTGTGTTTTAAATATATGATATAATTTGGGGGCTACTATAATGATAATTGAGTACTATAAAAAATATAAAAGTGTTATTTCATATTTATTTTTTGGTGTATTGACTACTATTGTAAATATTGTTACATATAACCTACTCTACTACAAGTTTGGTGTCACTAATGTTGTGTCCAATATAGTAGCATGGGTGCTGGCAGTCTTGTTTGCCTATATTACAAATAAATTATATGTGTTTAACAGCAAGTCATGGGAGATAGACTACTTGCTTAGGGAGATACCCTTGTTTTTCTCTGCTAGGCTCCTAACAGGTATCATTGATACAGCTATTATGTATATGGCTGTTGACTTGATGAATCAGGAGGCATTTGTATGGAAGTTGCTTACAAATGTAATTGTTGTGGTTCTCAATTACCTTGCTAGTAAGTTTATAATCTTTAAAGATAGAGATAAAGAAAAAGATAAAGATATAGATAAAGATATAGATATAGATACCAATTCATAATAAGAGTATAACTAAACAATAGCATCACTATAATTAGGATTACAAATACTTGATTTTATATGTAAACGATTGAATTGAAACTTATAGAAGAGTATGGTATAATAAACAGATGTAAATATTTTAATTGGGGGTATAAGGATATGATGGACCTTATTGTTACTTTAAAAAAAGAATTGATAGTCTTTTTTGTATCTATGTTACCCATAATAGAACTAAAGGGAGCCATACCCATTGGTCTGTCTTTAGGCTTGAGTGCTAGGACATCCATATTATTTTCTGTCTTGGGGAGTTGCATACCATGTCCATTTATATTGTATGGCATAAATAGGGTCTTGTTTCAGCTTGAGAGCCTAAGGCCTCTTAAGGTGAGGATTTTGAATATGAAGTCCAAGGTCTTGAGAAGGGGCAAGTATGTCAATAGAATAGGTAGGATAGGCCTGTTTTTATTTGTTGCAATTCCACTTCCTGGAACTGGTGTATGGAGTGGTAGTCTTTTGGCTGTCTTGCTTGGTTTTAGACCCAAGAATGTATTGCCATATATTATAGTTGGCAATATTGTGGCAGGTTTTATTATAGCTACAGTTAGCTATGGTGTTGTTAGCTTATTATAAAGTAGAAATATATAGTTTACCAAGTGCATTTATGTGCTTGAGTTGATTTTTTTATGTTAATTCAAATAATAAATAAGTATAGTAGGGAGAATATAATGAGAACTTCGTTAGTAATAATGGCTGCTGGCATAGGGTCAAGATATGGTGCTAGTATAAAGCAGTTGGAATCAGTAGGCAAGTCCGGTGAGATAATCATGGACTATTCAGTATATGATGCTATAAATGCTGGATTTAATAAGATTATTTTTATAATTCGTGAAGATATCAAGGAAGACTTTATGGAGGTAATAGGTAATAGGATTGAAAAAATCTGCAGCAAAAATAATGTGGAAGTAGCCTATGCCTACCAAGATTTAAACGATCTACCTGAGGGTGTAAGCTTGCCTGATGGACGTAAAAAGCCATGGGGAACAGGTCAAGCGGTCTTAGCCTGTAGAGATATCATAAATGAGCCTTTTGCAGTTATAAACGCAGATGATTATTATGGCAAGGAATCATTTGTAAATATACATGAATTTTTGATTTCAAACTCATCTAAAGAGAAGAGTTATTGTATGTCTGGATTTATCCTTAAAAACACTCTTAGTGAAAACGGTGGTGTTACAAGGGGCATATGTTCAGTAGATGAAAATGACTACCTTACTGATGTTGAAGAAACTTACAATATAGTAAAAACAAAAGAAGGTGCTGAGACAGAAGGCAGAAAAATAGATGTCAACTCACATGTATCTATGAATATGTGGGGATTTACTCCTGAGTATATAGATATACTTAAGGATGGTTTTAAGGAGTTTTTCGACAAGCTAGCTGAGGACAAAGCCTTGTCAGCAGAATACCTTATACCAATACATATAGGTGGCCTACTTGAAGATGGTAAAATATCTGTTAAGCTACTAGAAACTCATGACAAGTGGTTTGGAATAACTTATAGAGAGGACCTTGATGCAGTTATAAAATCATTTGACAAGCTGATTGAAGAGGGAGTTTATTCTAAAGACCTATTTGAGGATATGAGATAAGAATAAATAGTGAATAGTTTTATATAATATAAGTGAGCCTTATAGGTTTTTCTGTTAGATAACAGATGTCTATTAAAAGGCTCTTTTCTTGTTTAGGCATGTATTTGAAAGCTAAAGTTAAGACGGTGGGGGTAATATATAATAGGTACAAGTAAATATAAAACATTTATAGCCATATAAGAAAAAATTACCTATTTCTATGTTATAATGAAAGGTAAATGATAAAAAGAGGTGAATATTATAAAAGAAAAAATATTAAAAAATGGAGTTAGAATTGTCGCTGAAGAGATACCATATGTCAAGTCTGTATCTCTAGGCGTTTGGATAAATGTAGGTTCTAGGATGGAATCAGAAGACAATAGGGGAATAGCCCACTTTATAGAGCATATGCTTTTCAAGGGGACTAAGACTAGGTCTGCCAAGAAGATATCTAATGACATTGACTACTACGGTGGCAACATCAATGCCTTTACGACACATGACCATACTTGCTATCATGTCAAGATGCCATACAACCATATAGACAGGGGCATAGAGGTCTTGGCTGACATACTAAAGAATTCCGTCTTTGATGAAAATGAGATAGAAAAAGAAAAGTCTGTTATAAGAGAAGAACTAAAAATGTATGAAGATTCTCCTGAGGACTATGTATATGAAGAACTTCTTAAAAGGGTTCATTCAAATAAGGGCATAGGCAGGAATGTACTGGGAACTCTTGAATCTATACAGGATATCAACAGAGAAAAGATAATTGACTTCTTTGATAGCCACTATGTTGCTAACAATTCTGTTATAGTTGCAAGTGGCAACTTTGATTTTGATGATCTAGTTGATAAGATAGAAGACAACTTTTCTTCTTGGAAGTCCTATGATGTATCTACTATTCAAGAGGGACAGGACTTTTTACCTATTGCCTTTGTTGAGGACAGGGAGGACGAGCAAGCCAATATAGCCATAGTATTTGAGTGTCCAGATGATAGGGTGGACAAGGATTTTTATGGGGTCAAACTTCTAGGTAATATATTGGGCAACTCACCTAGTTCAAGGCTCTTCCAGCATATAAGGGAAGAAAAGGGCCTATCCTATAGTATATATTCTTCAGATAGTTTCTATAGAAATTATGCTGAATTTGGAATCTATGCTAGTATGGCTATTGATAATTTAAAAGAAGTGTATAGGCTTGTCAAAAAGGAGATAGCAGACCTTGTAGACAATTATATTACAAGAGATGAACTCCTATTTGCCAAGGAGCAGTACAAGGGCAGTGTCTTGATGAATATTGAGGATACTGAGGACAGGATGCTCTTGATAGGAGAGTATGAAATAGAAGGCAAAAAACTCAAGTCAACTGAAGAGATAAGTCAGATAGTGGACGATATAGATATTGACTACATGAAGGGTCTAATAGATAGGCTATTTAGTAAACCTATGGCAATTGGAGTCACAGGTAAGGGAGTTAAGGCTATTATGAAAGGGGTGTTATAGTGGCTAAGAATTCAAAGGGGAGACCAAAAAGACCTCCTCAGTCAAAACAGAGTAGAAAAAGAAAGAGTCCTGTTAAGGGAAGGCAGAGAGAATATAACCCAGAATATCACAATTTGGTTATTATATTTTTAGGTCTATTTATAGGATATGGACTAATGTCATCATCAGGAGCTCTTCTTCCTAGGATAATACAGTTGATATTTAAGGGATTATTTGGTGGACTTGCTATACTTGTGCCACTTGTCCTAGTACTAGCAGGTATAACAGGATTTATCCGCAATAACGAAAAAATAAATAGGATTAGAAGAACCAAGATGAAGTATATAATACCTATATTCTTGATACTTTATTATGGTTTGATCAACTATGCTCAGTCACCTTCATCTAGTCCACTAAGGTTGGATGAAATACAGGATATAATAAAGATGGGTGTTTCAAGAGAGGGTATGGGACTTATACCTTCATTTGCGATTTATTACTTGACACATATACTTGGGCTTGTGGGTGCATGGCTTATAGTAGTGTTTGCTACGATTATATGTATACTACAGGTTATGGACATATCTATAGCAGATATGATAGAGCTTGCCCAGAATCCTTCTAATGGCAGGGCAAATATATTGTCAAAGCTAAAGGTGTTCAATAAAAACAAGACAAACGTAGATGGAATTGAGGAAACGACTGTTATCAGTAAGACAGGTATATTCTCAAAGATAAAGGACAAGTTTAAAAAGAATGACCAAGATAGTCCTGAAGAAGAGGATGATACAGATAAGACTATAAAAATAGTTGGTTTCAACAAGGCAGAGGACGACTATCTTGAAATACTAGAAGGAACTCAGAGCCTATCAGACCTTGAAGTCCTTCAGAAGCTACAGCAGGGTGACCTAGAGGGTATAGATGGTATCACACCGAACTTAAAGGATATTTGTCCTAAGAGTAAGTTGATGGGTGGTCCCGGTCAGATAGTCGAACCAGAAAAAGAAGATTTATTTGAAGAAGAAAACGAGCATATAAAATATGCAAACTATAAGATGCCACCTGTTTCACTCCTTAATAAGGTTGTGAACAAGTCTGACAAGAGGTCAAAGCAAAAGGTACTAGAAAATGCAAGAAGACTAGAGCAGACTCTTAGGGACTTTGGTGTTGAGGCATCTATCAACCAGGTTACGGTTGGACCTACTATAACTAGGTACGAAATACAGCCAAGACCGGGTGTTAAGGTGAGTAAGATAGTCAACCTTACAGATGATATAGCCCTATCTCTTGCAGCCAAGTCTATAAGAATGGAAGCACCAATACCGGGTAAAAATGCCATAGGTATAGAGGTTCCAAACGAGGAGTCTCAGATGGTAGGCATAAGAGAAATCATAGAGAGCAAGGAGTTCAATGGATACCCTTCTAAGCTGGCCATGGGACTAGGCAAGGACGTTGCAGGCAGGATTATAATTGGTGATATAGCCAAGATGCCACACCTACTAATAGCAGGTTCTACTGGTTCAGGTAAGTCTGTATGTGTAAATACCTTGATCACTAGTTTGGTATACAAGGCCAAGCCAGACGAGGTCAAGCTGATATTGATAGACCCTAAGGTTGTCGAGCTATCCAACTACAACGGAATACCTCACCTTTTGATACCAGTTGTAACAGATCCTAAAAAGGCTGCCAATGCTCTTACTTGGGCTGTTACTGAGATGAATAGAAGGTATAAGCTCTTTGCAGATACTCAGGTAAAGGATATAAAGAGTTATAACGAAAAGACGGATAATCCACTTCCTAGAATAGTAATAATAATAGACGAGTTGGCTGACCTTATGATGGTATCTGCCAATGATGTAGAAGACTGTATACACAGGCTTGCCCAGATGGCAAGAGCTGCTGGTATGCACCTTATAGTGGCTACTCAGAGACCTTCAGTAGACGTTATAACAGGTGTGATCAAGGCCAACATACCATCTAGAATAGCATTTGCAGTATCGTCTCAGACGGACTCAAGGACTATTATAGATATGGGTGGAGCAGAAAAACTACTCGGTAAGGGAGATATGTTATTCTATCCTCTTGGAGCTGCCAAGCCAGTCAGACTACAGGGGGCATTTATATCAGAGGCTGAGTCAGACAAGATTATAGAACATATTAAAAATGAGGTTGGAGAGCATACCTATGCAGATGATATAGAAGAGAAGATATCAAATGTAAACACTGATGAAGTATCTTCAGCTGACGAGTTATTGGTCGAGTGTATCGAGTTTGTGGTAGCCAATGGGCAGGCATCTGCATCAATGCTACAGAGAAAGTTCAAGATAGGATTTAACAGGGCTGCAAGGCTCATAGACGATATGCAAGAAAGAGGAATAGTTGGTCCTAGTGAGGGCAGTAAACCTAGAAAGGTCCTTATTTCCAAGCAAGACCTAGAGGGTTTGTTATAGAAAATTAAATTAGAATTAGAGTAAATTGGAGGAATAGATTTGAAAATAGCCTTAGAATCATTAGGATGTTCAAAAAATTTAGTAGATGCGGAGATTATGTTGGGGCTCTTGAACAAGAAGGGCCACCAACTTGTTTCAAGTCCTGAAGGGGCTGATGTAGTTATTGTAAATACTTGTGGATTTATAGAGTCTGCCAAGCAGGAGTCTATAGATTCTATAGTAGAATATGCAGACCTTAAGAACGAGGGTAGTCTAAAGTATCTTTTGGTGTCAGGATGTCTTGCCCAGAGGTATCCAGATGAATTAAAAGAAGAAATACCAGAAATAGATGCTATAGTTGGTACAGGAAGCTACCAAAATATCACAACTGTTGTAGACAAGTTGATGACTAGAGATGGTATAGTTGAGATTGGAGATATCAACTTTAGTTTTAATGAAGATCTACCTAGGTATATATCTACACCTGACCACCTAGCCTACCTTAAAATAGGAGAAGGATGCGACAATAATTGTACCTACTGTATAATTCCTAAGTTGAGGGGTAAATATAGGAGTAGGAAGCTAGAAGATCTTTTGGCTGAAGCAGAGGGTCTTTTAGAAAGAGGCGTCAAGGAATTGGTTGTGATAGCCCAGGACACTAGTGTATACGGAAGAGACAGATACGGAAGGGTCATGTTGGCAGAATTACTTGAAAGATTAGCCAAGATGGGCTTTAAGTGGATAAGGGTCATGTATTCTTATCCAGAGGGAATAACGGAAGAAATAGTTGATGTAATAGCTAAATATGACAACCTATGTAGCTATTTTGATATTCCAATGCAGCATGCCAGTGACAGGATCCTAAAGCTGATGAACAGGCATACCAGCAACCAAGAGCTAAGGAGCAAGGTTGAAATGATAAGGTCAAAGATACCAGATGCGACTATAAGGACTACCTTTATAGTAGGTTTTCCTGGTGAGACTGATGAAGACTTTGATACCCTGATAGACTTTGTAGAGAATATGGGACTTGACAGGATGGGGGCCTTCACTTATTCAAGAGAAGAAGATACACCGGCTGACAGGCTTCCTGACCATATAGACGAAGATACCAAAAAAGAACGTCTTGAGAGACTGATGATGGTCCAGCAGTCAGTATCTGAAATTATTAATCAGAAAAAGATAGGAAATACCTACGAAGTATTGATAGAAGACCAGATTGACGATACACTATATATAGGTAGAACAAAATATGATGCCGAAGAGATAGACAGCGTCATATATGTTGAAACAAAAAGAGATCTTTCAAGAGGAGACATGGTAGATGTCTTGGTCGAATCAGCTTATGAGTATGACCTTAAAGGCCACCTTGTAGATGAAGTACCAACTATGAAAAAGATAAATATTTAAGGAGGTATTATTATGAACTTACCAAACAAACTCACAGTACTTAGGATATGCATGGTACCATTATTTGTACTATGTATGTACTTGCCTATATCTAGCAAGTATATAATAGCTATGATTATATTTGCCCTTGCATCTATAACAGATATGCTTGATGGAAAGATAGCAAGAGCTAGAAATTTAGTCACAGATTTTGGGAAATTTATGGATCCACTTGCAGACAAGCTACTGGTTATAGCGGCCCTTACTTCAATGATAGAAGTCAATCTAGTTCCAGCATGGATAGTTATAATAATAGTTGCAAGAGAGTTGGCAGTGAGTATTATGAGGGCTATTGCAGCTGCAGAAGGCAAGGTAATAGCTGCTGGATCAAGTGGTAAATTAAAGACAGTAACACAGATGTTTGCGATAATATTCCTATTACTAGGGGCTCATATGGGACCTGGTGTTTTCAAGACTATAGGTGGAGTACTGACATATATAGCTGCCATACTTACTTTGTATTCAGGATATGAATATTTCTATGCAAATAGAAAACTATTTTCTGATATGTAATAGATATAAGAATTGTTCAATAGGCATAAGAAAGTATATTAAATATCACATATCACATATAACATATCACATATTTACAATACTTGATATCTCAATAAGACGTGTTAGACGTGATCATCAATAAGAAGTAATGGCTTGGAAAAATATTAAAGTAGTTTACTTTTAAGTAGTTTTGCCTATATAGATATAGATAGACTAGCTAGTATATAAAAGTATTCTAAGAGAACATTTGTTCTTGACACTTTGTATCTATTAATTTATAATAAATATATAAGAACAAATGTTTGTATGGAGAGGAAACGAAATGACAATAGACAAGAATAAAATGGATGCCCTTAATGAGGCACTTGGTAAAATTGAAAAAGAGCACGGAAAAGGATCAATAATGAAGCTTGGTGAGACTTCTTCACTAGAGATAGACTCTATACCTACAGGGTCTATAGGTCTCGATGTAGCCCTAGGAGTAGGTGGCTTACCAAGAGGAAGAATAATAGAAGTATATGGACCAGAGTCTTCAGGTAAGACTACTGTAGCCCTTCACTGTATAGCAGAGGCTCAGAAGAGAGATGGTATAGCAGCATTTATAGATGCAGAACACGCACTTGACCCAGTATATGCAAGGGCTCTCGGAGTGGATATCGACAACCTAGTCATATCTCAGCCAGATACAGGAGAACAGGCCCTAGATATAGCAGAGTCCCTTATAAGATCAGGAGCTGTAGATATACTAGTAATAGACTCAGTAGCTGCCCTAGTACCTAAGGCAGAAATAGAAGGTGACATGGGAGATTCTCACGTAGGTCTACAGGCTAGACTTATGTCACAGGCACTTAGAAAATTGACTGGATCTATAAAGAAGTCAAACTGTGTTGTTATATTTATCAACCAGTTGAGAGAAAAAGTAGGGGTTATGTTCGGTAATCCAGAGACAACAACAGGTGGTAGAGCCCTTAAGTTCTTCTCATCAGTAAGACTAGAGGTCAGAAGAATAGAAACTATCAAGCAGGGTGACAAGATGATAGGATCTAGGACAAGGGTCAAGGTTGTAAAGAACAAGGTTGCCCCACCATTCAAGCAGGTAGAGTTTGACATTATGTACGGTACAGGAATATCAAAGATGGGCGACCTACTAGAAGTAGCAACAGGTATAGATGTTGTCAAAAAATCGGGTGCATGGTACAGTTACAAGGATAGCAAGATAGGCCAGGGTAGAGAGAATTCAAAGGCATTCTTGGAAGAAAATGAAGATATAGCAAATGAAATAGAGGCAAAGGTAAGAGAATACTACGGCCTTGACTTTGACAGTGAGAACATATCAATTGAAGAGGCTAAGTTGGGTGAGGAACAACTTACTTTCTAGCAAGATAAATTGGAAATTAATTACTAGTCATAAATTTTAAAATTAATCCGTAGATGGTATATTGATATCAAATGTTAGATACTTGTTCTAGCTTTGGATGTCTAGCTGTCTACGGATTTTTGTATAATTTTAAGTAAAAAAAACAAATATTTACAATTAATTGACATTATTGATAAAAGATTATAAAATAGGATATAGGGATAAATGTTATAGTAGATGTTTTGCTCATGATGGGCTAGATATCAAATAGGTATTATATCCATTATGGTGGTGTCTTTTAGACAAGAAACCATTGAACTCAAATGTAATAATAGAACAAGATTTTGAACCTTGAAAACAGAATAAGAAAAAGGAGGTGGACATAATAATAGTATATATTATAGGAACTGCCGCTATAGCAGTTATAATAGGATTACTGATTGGTTATGTTATCAGAAAAAACATCTCTGAAGCTAAGATTGGACAGGCCGAAACACTGGCTAAGGAAATTGTCGAAAAGGCTAACAGAGACTCTGAGACTGTTAAAAAAGAGAAACTTCTTGAAGCTAAAGAAGAGATTCATAGATTACGTACTGAGGGTGAAAGAGAAAACAAAGAAAGAAGAAACGAAGTACAGAAATATGAAAAGAGAGTTCTACAGAAAGAGGAGACTCTTGATAGGAAAATGCAATCTTTAGAACAGAAGGAAGTAAATCTTACAAGAAAAGTCGAAGATGTAAAGAAAAAGGAAGCCGAAGTTGATCAAATTAGGGATAAGCAGGTACAGAAGCTTGAAAGTATCTCAGGATTTACAACTGAAGAGGCAAAAGAAATAATCCTTTCAAATGCGGAAAGAGATGTAAGAAGAGAAATGTCATTGATGATTAAGGAAAAGGAGTACAAGGCTAAGGAAGAAGCTGAAAAGAGAGCCAGAGAAATAATTGGCTATGCTATTCAGAAATGTTCTGCAGACCACGTTGCTGAGACTACTGTATCAGTAGTCAACCTACCTAACGATGAAATGAAGGGTAGAATCATAGGACGTGAAGGAAGAAATATCAGGGCCCTAGAAACTTTGACAGGTATAGATTTAATAATCGATGATACTCCAGAAGCAGTGATATTATCAGGCTTTGACCCATTAAGAAGAGAAGTTGCAAGGATAGCCCTTGAAAACTTAATCTCAGATGGTAGAATACATCCAGCCAGAATAGAAGAAATGGTTGAAAAGGGTAAGAAAGAAGTTCAGAGTATTATCAAGGAAGCTGGAGAACAGGCAATGTTTGATACAGGAGTACATGGGCTACATCCTGAAATCGTAAAACTGTTGGGTAGACTAAAATACAGAACAAGTTACGGACAGAATGTGTTAAAGCACTCTATTGAAGTTTCAATATTGGCTGGTATCATGGCAGAGGAAATTGGAGCAGATCCAAAGCTTGCCAAGAGAGCAGGTTTGGTACATGATATAGGTAAGGCAGTTGACCATGAAATAGAAGGTACACACATTGAGATTGGTATGGACTTGTTGAAGAAGTACAAAGAATCTAAGGAAGTCATCCATGCAATGAGTACCCACCACGGTGACTATGAACCACAGACTGTTGAGGCTGTACTTGTAACAGCAGCAGATGCTGTATCAGCTGCAAGACCAGGAGCAAGACGTGAAACTCTTGAATCATATATCAAGAGACTTGAAAAGTTAGAAGAAATCACTAACTCTTATGAGGGTGTTGAAAAATCATTTGCTATTCAGGCTGGTAGAGAAGTAAGAATAATGGTTAAGCCAGAAGAAGTAAGTGACGAAGAAATGCACCTACTAGCAAGAGACATGACAAAGAGGATAGAAGAAGATCTAGACTATCCAGGTCAGATAAAAGTTAGTATCATTAGAGAGACTAGAGCGACTGACTATGCTAAATAATAATATTAAAAGAGTGCTTATGCACTCTTTTTTTATATACCAAAAGTTTTTTATAGGCTGATAAATCTTTTAAGGTGAAATTAAAGTTAATGAATGATAATATTTATATGGATAAATATGATTTGTATATAAACTAGTAAGATGGTATAATAATCCTAATAGGAGGTGGTTGAGTGAGCAATTTATTCTCAGATATAAAATCACACTTGGATGCTCTCAAACTTAAGGATTTTGAACTTGAAATATACAACAAGTTGGGTGATGATGCTTATATCATACCAAATCCGATACCATTTAAGGGTATTAATATTGATATGCTGTACAAAAAAAATAATAGGATATTATTTATAAAATTCATGGATACTACTGAGGACTTGTTTTCATTTCTTGATGAAGAGATTCTAGAGGTCATGAACGAGGAACACAAGCTTATGGCCTCAAAGATGACCAAGCTATACCCAGAGATTTCCTACAATTTTGTCTATGTTATGCCTTATATAGAGGAGATAGTTGATACTTATAGCCTAGGTGAATTTGTAGACAATAGCATTATTTGTGGAAATGAGGCCCAAGAACTTATCGGTGACTTGGCTAAACTCGACTCCTTGCTTGGGCAAGAAAACAGTGATGTTGCACTAGGTATATTTTTGTACAATATTTGTTCAGAATATTTTGTACTCACAAAGGGCAATAGCTACAACAAACACATCAAAAAGATTACATTCTCAGGGCTAAACCTAGGATACAAAATGGTAATGATGGATGACAAGCAGATCGAGTGCGTAAATTCTGCTGATTATGGAAACCATGTTATACTTGGAGGGGCTGGAACCGGCAAAACTAGTATTATGCTAGCTAGACTGATAAAGCTATCTAAGATATATCCCCACCACAAGTTTTTGTTTCTGACATTTACAAAACAACAGTACAACAGGTGTCTAGAGCTACTTAGTCTGATGAGGGTAGATATGTCAAATATAGAACTCCATACTTTTAGCTCCTTTGTATTCAAGGTTGCCAAGGCCAATGACCTAGTTATAGACTACAATACACTAAAAAAGAACTACGATAAGGCCTTTACTAATGTTATGAAACAGGTACAAAACTCTGTGAAAAACAAGAAGATGTTCAAGGGTATATTCGTCAGTGAGGGAGAGAACTTCAATGAAGATGAAATACTTTTGATGCACGAGTTTTTATATAGTAAGAAATATATATTCAATATATCTATATGTAAGGCCTATAATATAAATAATAACCTAAATATATACAAGTGTCGTGCCAAGGCTATTGAGTATGAGGATGAGTTGGAACTTAAAAACAACTACCTACAGTCAAACAAGATAGTGGACTATATAAATGATTATTGCGACAGGTCAAACAAGCTATTGAGAAAGGTCAGGGCCAATATCGCAATAGATATGTTCAAGAAGACTAGGGCAATGTACAAGTCTAGTGAGTCTGTGAATATAGTCAAGATTGATGATTTAGATGAGCAGATAAAATCCGTAATATGGGAGATCAACCACCTAGTCAATGATAAGGGCTACAGACCAGAAGATATTGCAGTAGTCTATCCTTTCAATAAGAAGAGGCTTAAAAATGGCAAGGTTATATATTTTCAGTATATGCTAAGAAAGTCATTAGAAGAGGCTGGTATTGCCTATACAATGGCAGATGATACCATAACACTAGTAAGTCCCAAAAATGGTGTTACAGTATCAAACATATACTCTATAAAGTCCTTGTCATACAAGGCTGTTATAATATGTGAGTTGGAGATGCTATACAACCACAGTATCAGCAAAGATGAGCAAGACTACCTAGTAAATGATTTTGCAGGAGACTTAAATAAGGTATATGTTGCTATGACTAGGGCAGAAGAGTACTTGTGCTTGATAATGTCCTATACTAGTGAGAGTAGCGATATTATAAAATTACTGACAGAGACTTAAATATATTATAATTAAACAGCATCTTAGCTATTTACTTTAGTCTAGGATGCTGTTTAAATTTGTTGGTTTATTTTTTTTATGATCTTTCTATTTACTTCTACGCTTTTTCTATACTTTTTTCTATTTATTTATTTCTATACTTTTTCTATATATTCCTTGATATAGCTATTTCTAATAGACCTATATTTATTGTAGTCTGGATAGTCATCTAGGACTATGTCTCCATTTATTGGACTATCAGCTAGGTTAGTATCGCATGATTTTTTACTTATGTTGATTTTTATGCCAAAGTCATTCCTTATTCTATCATATAAATTAGGTATCTTGCCTTCTAATTTCTTGAATATATTGAAGTCCTGCACTCCATATAGGGTGTTTTTTTCCCTAAGTGATGATAGGGGACTCTTGTCCTTGTTTGGATAGACATATAGCATATCCCCAGCTGGCCATTTATTCGGCTTGTATCTTATATTAGAAATTGGGTCTTCAACATAGAGCCCATATGCCCACCTGAGCATACCCTTCATATTCCAGATATAAGTATAAAAGCCAGTCAACATTGACTCAATTAGGGGACTCTTAATGAATATATTAAAAGTCTGAGGGAAACAACAAGAGTACCAAGTCATTTTGTGGGAGTTTTCTCCAATTTTACCAGTAATTTGTCCATTCTTACAGTAACTAGCTAGGTTAAACACATTTATAGAAAAAGATTCAAGGTCCTTGTCATAGTTTTCAATAAATTCAGTGCTGTGTAGAGCATACTTGTATTTTATAGGATGGTGAGTTGAACTTTCCAAGAAGCTAGAGTATAAATTAAACTTGTCTATATTGCCTGGCTCATCACCGATTACATAAGTTATATCTATTAGACCGAGCTCATTTAAGTGGTCAAACAAATTAGATATATAGTCTGATAGGGTATCCTTGTCTCTTATATAATCATATACACCCCTGTCAATATCATAATACCTAATCCTTATAGGGTCTGGATAGCCTTGGATTGGTGAACCGAAATCATAACCATGCCAGTTGCCAAGTATACCAAATATATTTATTTCCTTATCTATTCCTAACTTCATGCACAAATCTATATACCTGTCGAGTTTTGTATAGTCAAACTTATAATTTCCGTCCTCTTTTGTAACGTCTATTATATTGTATTCATAGAGCCTTGAAGGATTCTTATCTACAGCAAAACACATTTGACCAGCCCAAGGAAAGTCAGATACTATTAGGTCTATTACCTTTTGACCTAGTCTTTTCATGCCCCATAGGTATTTTTCTATCAGTTCAAAGTGTTCATTACTATAATATTCAAGATCCGCTTGTCTAGCCCATGACGAAGGATGCTGCCATAGATCCATATAGAAATAATCGTCATCATCTTCTAGACTAAAATCTAGGACATTGATATTAAATCGTGAGCTATCAACAATTTCTTCTGAATCGTATCCATCAGACCTATAGAGATTAATGTCAAGATAAAGGTCTTTTGAATTTTTGTATTCAGTATATATATTAGATGATGAGTTTAAATGTTCAACAGATACATATACAAGGACCTGAGATTTGGAGCAGAGCATACTTTTTTTATCTAGGAGTATATCTGCTTTTTCAATATTGTCATCATCTACAACAAATCCTACGAAATTGGTACTAATATTTAGACTTGGAGATGATGATTTTACAGCCAACCTGTAATTTTTATCCAAACCCCACCAACCAAGATCTTTTGATGAATTTATATTCACTTGTGATTGCTCTTCAAGGTCTAAAAGAATAAAGAAACCAACTTCTTCGTTTGATATTACTTCAAGTCCGTATTTTGGTTCAAGACTGTATAGGTCATCTAGCCTTGTATCTGCAATATTTGTTATTGTGTTATTGCCACAAGCTCTATTGTTGATACAAATTAAGCCTGATTTATCCGACTTACTAAAATTAGTAATTGAATTATAGAATCTCATAAGTACCCCCCTTTTTTTATAAAACACATTAATAATAGCATATAAAACAATCAATAGCAAGAATCAATTAGAAACTTGACATTGTCGCTTAAAATTGCAGTATGGAAAAAATATCGTATTCATGATAAAATGATAATGATATGGTAATAAACTCAGTTATAAGGAGAGGATATAAATGCGAATTCAATTTACTGTAACCGATGAAGAACTTGAAATTTTAACTAAAAAAACAATAGAGGGAGGTTTCCCAAGCGTTACTGAATATTGTAAGTGTAGCAGTTTACAAGAAAATACAAGCTATGCTGACCTATATACTACCTTATTAAACAAAATTATCTCTTTACCAAAGGACAAAGAATTTGTTTTAAGAGAGTTAATCGCAACACCGCCGGCATTGATTGGCAGATGGTTTTATGAAAATGTAAATAAGGGACTTGTAAAAAATGTAGAACACATCGGAAAAGCTGAAGGTGGAGTAGAAAAATATAAAAGAATATAAGACTTATTCAAATAGCTACGCACTGCATAGCAAATTGGAAAAGGATATTTAGATAATGTTGGAGGGCATCATGGCAGAAGAAAACAGAGAGATCGTTATTGTGGATAATAAAACTATACAAGAAAAAATATATTTTATTCGTGGGCAAAAAGTAATGCTTGATTCAGATTTAGCCGAAATATATGGGTATGAAACTAAAAACTTTAATAGACAGGTGAAAAACAACGCAGAAAAATTTGAAGGTGAAGACTTCATGTTCCAATTAACG
Source organism: Peptostreptococcus anaerobius 653-L (assembly GCF_000178095.1). Taxonomy (NCBI): domain Bacteria; kingdom Bacillati; phylum Bacillota; class Clostridia; order Peptostreptococcales; family Peptostreptococcaceae; genus Peptostreptococcus; species Peptostreptococcus anaerobius. The sequence continues at coordinate 59,240 of NZ_ADJN01000065.1, forward strand.
GACCAAGAAATGGTAGAACTTTCAAGGTGCAAAAATTTCACCTTGAACAGAGGTACTGGTAGAGGAAGTAATATTAAATACAATCCTTATGCCTTTACAGAACAAGGAATCTATATGCTCATGACTGTACTAAGAGGTGAACTTGCTGTTAAGCAAAGCAGAGCCTTAGTTAGAACATTTAAGCAAATGAAAGATTTTATCATAGAAAACCAAGATTTTATTGGTTCAAAAGAATTAGTTCAAATAATAGTACAGACAAATCAAAACACAAAGGATATAGCTGAAATAAAGTCCCAAATGGCTACAAAAGAAGATTTGAAAAAAGTTATGGATAATTTTATAGATCCGGACACATACAAGCATTTCCTTTTAATGAACGGAGATAAAATTGAAGCAGATGTTGCCTATACAAAAATATATAAGTCTGCAAAGAAAAGTATTTATGTGATAGACAACTATATAGGATTGAAAACCTTAGAGTTATTAAGGGCTGCAAAAGACAATGTTGAAATTATAGTCTTTAGCGACAATGTGAAGAACAAGGATATGCTGACAAAAAATATCCTAAACGATTTTAGAAAAGATTACCCTAATATCAATCTGAAGATGAAAATTGCAGGTAAAAAATATCACGATAGATATATTGCCATTGACTATGGAACAGACAGTGAAGCCTTTTATCTTTGCGGAGCTTCATCAAAAGATGCAGGAAATAAAATATCAAGTATTACAAAGATAGAGGAATCCTCTAAGGATATGTATCATACAATGTTTGGCGGAATGCTGAGCAATAAGGATTTGAAAATTTAATATGTAAATGCTAAAGCGTTATTCGAGGTTGTAATCTCTATTTTTTATTTCAAAAACTCCATACTTATTTTACACTATCTTAAGATAATTAATTGGTATATATTTTATATATAAGTGAATACCTAAATATAGATAAAAACAATCATACATAAACTAGTTTAATATAACAAACATATATATAAATATTTGAAATAGTGGTATAATTGATATAATTAATTATGGGAGGTAAGATATGAAAGGATTATTTGCAAAAAGTTTGGCAGTTACTATGGCTATGTCTATGGTCTTAACTGGTTGTGGCAAGTCTGATGATAAGAAAGCGGACAGCAAAGAAGCAACTACGTTAAAAATGTTAGTACCTGGTTATGATGGAGGTTACCTAAAGAAGGAACTAGACACAGGTATAGCAGGATTTGAAAAGGCAAATCCAAATACTAAGATAGAAATAGTATCTGTTGGATGGGAAGAACTAAACTCAAAGGTTGTACAGATGTATCAGTCAAAGGAAGCTCCGGACATCATGCTTGTAGGTACTAGAACATTACAGCAGCTTGGAGAAATGGGAGCAGTAGAAGACCTATCTAAGTATATGAATGATGATTTCAAGGCTAAGAGAGTAGAAAATGTACTAAATACAGCAAACTTCTCAGGTAAGCAGTATGGTATACCAATGGCATTTTCATCAAGAGCCCTATACTATAGGACTGACCTAGTTAAAAAGGCACCAACAACTTGGGATGAATTACTGGCTACTGCTAAGCAGGTTCACGCTGACAATCCTAAGGTATATGGTTTTGCTATACCTACAGATATGGAAAGTGGTACAGATGAAATATTGAACTTTATATACCAGAACGAAGGTAGAATGGTAAATGAAAAGGGTGAATTTACTCTAAATGATTCAAAGAATGTTGCAACTCTTGAATACCTAAAGAAGTTCAATGCTGATGGTGTAATACCTGATCCAGTATCTATGAAGAGAAATGACCAGTCTAAGCTATTCAAAAATGGTAACTTGGCTATGTTCATATCAGGTCCATGGGAAAAAGAAACAATGGACTCAGGCAAGGAAAAAGCTCCATATGCAGTAGCTCCACTTCCAAAGGGTGCAGTCGCAGCTGAGACACTAGTTACTGACTCATATGTTATATCTTCACTAAGCAAGAACAAGGAAACAGCATGGAAGTTTGTAGAGTTTATGGGACAGCCTGAATACCAGAGACCAGTATCAGAAGCATTTGGATGGTTCCCAATACTTAAGGACGAAGAAAATGACGCTCGTTTCAAGGATGACTTTATGAAGCCATTTGCAGCATCAATACCAAATGGTGTTGCTGAGCCACACGTTCCAAACTGGGATGATTTCAACAAGAGTTTTATAACAGCAGTTCAGAAGACTATAACAGGTAAGATGGCTGCTAAGGATGCACTTGATGCAGCTCAGGCTGAATTAGCTAAATAAGCAATATAAAACTAGCGAAATAATAAGAAAAATATTAGCCTGATTAGTTTACTAGTCGGGCTTTTATTATACGAGGAGGTAGTATGGAAAGTAAAAAAATAAATAAAATGATGCCATACATACTAATTGGTCCTGTGCTATTGATAATGCTGGCTCTTTATGTATACCCAATAGGTCTAGTATTTTTGGAGTCAGTTTCAAAGACATCTATCTTGACTGGACAAATGGATTTTGTAGGTCTTGATAACTTTAAGGCAGTACTAGGTGACAAGCTATTCAAGGACACTATGCTATTGACTCTTAAGTACACTATTATAACTGTTATTATAAAAATGGTGCTAGGATTTTTCATGGCTATGTTTTTGAACAGTGATATGTATTTTACCAAGACACTCAGGTTCTTATCCTTGCTACCTTGGGCTATACAACAGGTCAGTGTAGCAATAGTATGGAAGTGGATTTTGGACGGCAACTACGGATACTTGAACTATTATTTGATCAAGTTTGGAATTATAGAACACAATATAGTATGGTTATCAGATCCTGACATAGCATTTATATGTGCAGCATTTGTAGATGCATGGCTGGGTGTATCCCTTGTGTCAATGATATTCTTGTCAGGTCTTACATCAATAGATAGGTCATTATATGAGAGTGCCAAGATAGATGGCGCCAATATATTCCATAGGTTTAAATTTATAACATTAGAAGAGATGAAAAAGCTGATTCTTGTGACAGGTCTTTTGGTTACTATATGGACCTTCAACTCATTCAATGTGATATTTGTACTGACAGGTGGTGGCCCAATGAGGTCTACAGAGACCATAGTGATCAGGATATACCAAGAAGCATTTTCTAGGTTTGACCTAGGTGCTAGTTCAGCCCTATCAGTAATAGTATTTACATTTTTGCTTATGATAACATTTATCTATATTAGACTCATAAGTAAAATGGACAAGGAGGCCTAAATGAAACATATAAAAGATAAGAGCTTGAAAACTAAAAATATAGGATACAATAGTTTTAAAAAGGGTTCAAGCTTTAACTACAAGAAGAGGTCTGATTGGTACAAGCTTATAAGGACACTTGTCTATTTTGTCTTTGTAGCTTTACTCATATCTCCTATATTCATAATGCTAAATACATCCCTAAAGACCTACAATGATGTGACTGTATGGCCACCTACTTGGTTTGGTGGTCAATTACAGTGGTCAAACTACTATGACATACTAGCAGGGGACAAGTCTATAGTAAGACCCCTTATAAACAGCCTTATAGTATCAATAGTACCAGCAATAGTGTGTGTAATACTGGGGACTTTTGCAGCCTATGGTGCCAATAGGTATAGGTTCAAATTCAAGAATTATTTTTTGATGATAATTGTAGTGACACAGATGTTTGCTGCAGTGGTACTCGCCAACCCTATGAGTATTATATTTAGGGATATGGGAATCTTAAATACCCACCTGTCACTTATAATCGCCAACACTGCTGTGAGTCTACCTATGACAGTATGGTTGATGTATTCATATATATCGTCTATACCAATAGATCTAGAAGAGGCAGCATGGATAGATGGGTGTTCAAGGGTCAAGGCAGTCAGGATAATATTGATGCCCCTACTAGCTCCGGGTATAATAACTGCTGGTCTCTTTGCCTTTATAGTTTCATGGGGAGACCTCTTGTTTGCCAATGCCTTTATAGTTGATCCAGCTATGAAGACTATACCCCTAGCCTTGACAGATTTTCAGTCACTTTACAAGACTAGTTGGGAACTACAGACAGCAGCCAGTCTAGTTGCTACCCTACCTACATTTTTTATATTTATTTTGATACAGAAGCATATAGTCCAAGGTATTGCAAAGACTGGGGTCAAGGGTTAGGCTAATGCTATAAATAACCTCGGTTATAATTGTTATAATAAAATTTTATCAGATACTTGTTTAAAACAAAAACTTGTGGGGTAATATAGTACTAGCATTAAATGGTTGTGTAGAGAAATGCTTTTCACACCAAATAAGCTTTAACTAAAAAATAAAAATTTTGGAGGATACTTATGAGCAAAATAGTAGTAGTAGGAGCAAACCACGCTGGTACAGCGGCAGTTAAGACATTATTAGGTAACTATGCAGACAAACATGAAGTTGTTGTATATGACAGAAACAACAATATTTCATTCCTTGGATGCGGTATGGCACTTTGGATTGGTAACCAGATATCTAAGCCAGATGGTCTATTCTACGCTGACAAGGCATCTCTAGAAGCTATGGGAGCTAAGGTAACAATGGAAGCTGAGGTATATAAGGTAGATTACGATCAGAAGAAGGTATTTGTAAAATTAAATGATGGAACAGAAGTTGAAGAGTCATATGACAAGTTAATACTTGCAACTGGTTCTCTTCCAATAATACCAAACATACCTGGTAAGGACTTAGAAAATGTACAGCAGGTTAAGTTATACCAGAATGCTGCTGAAGTAATAGAAAAGATAAAGAATCCAGAAATAAAGAATATAACAGTTGTTGGTGCAGGTTATATAGGTGTTGAATTAGCAGAAGCATTTGAAAGACATGGCAAGAACGTAACTATGATTGATATAGCTGATACTTGTCTTCCAGCATACTATGACGAGCCATTCACTAGCATGATGAAGGAAAACCTAGCTAAGCACAACATAAACCTTGAGTTTGGCCAGATGGTTAAGGAACTAAAGGGCAAGGATGGTAAGGTTTGTACAGTTGTTACAGACAAGAAGGAAATACCAGCAGAAATGGTAATTCTATCAATAGGATTTAGACCAAATAACGCTCTTGGTAAAGAATCATTAGAGCTATTTAGAAATGGTTCATACCTAGTAAACAAGAAGCAGGAAACTAGCATGAAGGATGTATATGCTATAGGTGACTGTGCTACTGTATACGATAATGCAATAGACAATACAAACTACATTGCACTTGCTACAAACGCAGTTAGAAGTGGTATCGTAGCAGCTCACAATGCAGCAGGTACAGAAATAGAATCAATAGGTGTACAGGGATCAAATGGTATCTGTATATATGACCTAAAGATGGTATCAACTGGTATAACAGTTGGTAAGGCTGAAAAGCTTGGAATAGAAGTAGAATACACTGACTTTGAAGATACACAGAAGCCAGGATTTATAGAAACTACTAACCCAGACGTTAAGTTGAGAATAGTATATGACAAGAAGACTAGAGTAGTACTAGGTGCTCAGATGGCATCAGAATACGATATGTCAATGGGTATCCATATGTTCTCACTAGCAATTCAGGAAAAGGTAACAATAGACAGAATAGCTCTTCTAGACATCTTCTTCCTACCACACTTCAACCAGCCATATAACTACATTACAATGGCAGCTCTAGGAGCTAAATAATAGATATATCAATAGTTTCAGCCGAGGGATTTCCTCGGCTGGCAATGATTTGGCAAAGTTTTATAAATTAGCTAATTTATTCAATAGGTCTACTGCTTCAGTAGATCTATTTTTGTACAGATGAGAATAGGTATTTAAAGTTGTTGTTGGATTAGAATGTCCTAGCCTATGACTGATGATCAGTACATCAATGCCGTTGTTTATTAGTAATGTAGCGTGGGAGTGTCTAAGATCGTGTACTCTTATTTTATGTAGGTTGTATTTTTCGCAAGTTACCTTTAGCTGACGGCTTAACCATGTATTGGTTGTTTTAGAAAATAGGCGGTCTTTTTTGCCAGGTTTGTATAGGGTAGATATGTAGGCTCTAATATCGTCCATAATTTTATCGGGCATTACAACCTGTCTTACGGACTGCTTATTTTTGGTAGGACAGAATTTTTTTGATCTATAGTCATATGATTTATTGATATCTATATATGTATCATAAATATCTCCTATTTGAAGTCCTAACAGCTCTCCATATCGTATGCCACCATAGAATAATATTTTGAATGCTAGAGACTTCTCAGGGTCCTCTACAAAACCTAGGAATGTGTTGAACTCATCTAGTGTCCAGTAATCCATTTCTTTTTTTTCTGTGGGCAACTTTTCAATAGCTTTTACTGGGTTGTGTGTGTTAGAATACATTTTGCAGTTGTGTTTAAATATGCCGTATAAGACTTCTGTAGACTGATTGATAGTTTTGTTAGACTTTCCTATATCCTGCATATGTTTTTGCCAGTCTAAGATTGTTTTGGGGCTGATGTTAAGTAGATTTATGTGTTCTATGTACTCTAAGTTTTTTGCATACCATCTTTTATTTCTGACTGTTGACTCTCTAAGACGAGTAGATATATAGTCGAAGTATTCTTCTTTTGCTTGTTTCAGCGTAATATCCTTTGTGAATTTAGATAAAAAATCTCTCTCAAATTCTTTTGCTTCTCTCTGCGTTTTAAAACCTCGTTTTTGTTTTATGTGTGGTTCACCCCTGTAGTCTTTGTAGTAGATGAGGGTTCTCCATTTGCCTGTTTTTTTATCTTTATAAGTTGGCATTTAAAAATCACCTCCGTTATGGTATAATGTAGGTACAACAAATAGACCTACTGTGTAGGTATTTGTGTACGTTAAAGAAGTAGTCTGGTCGCCAAACTTGATCTACTTCTTATTTTCATTCATAAAAAAAACTCCTTATAACACTATTTTGTTGACGTCAACAAAATAGTGTTTTTCAATGCTTTGAGTGGTATTTTCAATTTTGGAAACAATTATACTTTCAATAATGTATATCGTTTTTATAAAAATCGATATTTTATATTTATTTGTTTTAAAACAAAAGGGTCACATACGATTAAGTATGTGACCCTGTGCCGCAAAGGGCATTGTCTTTAATTAGAGCTCGCAAGGAGCTATGTTCTACTCACTCATTATACCGAATATTTTATATGGTTGTCAATATTTAAAGAAAAATTTCTTTATATTTTCATCAATTAAATCCAATGTTTCGTCAGAAAATCTAATACCATGTAAAACATCTCTAGTTGTTTTGGGGTCATATATTCGTATCTTACTAATAGTTGTAATTTGATTTATCATACAGATACTACCAGTTTTCATTTTTCTTATTTCATCTAATGTTTTCTCGACATCTTTTTTGTGGTGACTAAACTCTTCAAAAGTACGTTTTATATCTTTATAATTTTGTGGATTTGTTTTATATGCACCATCAATTTTTTCTATGCAAGAGTTACACCTGTCAATTTCTGATTGACACTTTTTGTTCAGCATTTGAAAAAGTTCATCACCTAAATTTAGTTCTCCTGGTCTAAATCCTTTGTTTGAGTTTCCAGAAGAGTCTATAGATGTTAAAGGTGCTACAGTTATGACTGGTGATGCCTGTGAGTTATTCTTTTCTAACACAACAGCATAGTGTAAACCACCTTGTTCGCTTCCAATATTAAAACCTAGGTTCACCTTGATTACATCGCCCTTCTTATACCTCTTATTTTTAGTAGGTTTGAATTTATCTTCAAAATCAATCATTCTAGTAAAATCGTGCATCCAATAAGATATAAGTTCAGCTTTTTTGGGATGAATAGCAATTAAATCGTGAAGATATTTATCGATTTTGGACACAGCTTTGTTTATGTGGTCTTCTAAGTCTTTTCCAATTTTCTTTGATTTCATTTATACCTCCGTGAATATATTTAAAATTAAAGAGTTTCAAGTTTTTTTAAGGGTTCTTTCATTTTTTGGTAACATAAATGTGTTGCATTACAATCGCTAATACTTCTGTGATTTGGTTCGGGTATTTTATAATGATGACAGATGTCTATTAACCTATGTCTCTTAATCTTCAAAAGTTTTCTAGCGAGTGGCAAGGTGTCAATATATTTATTTCTTATTGGGAGTTGGTTACGGATGAATTCCAAATCAAATTCTATATTGTGTCCGATTAGAACATCTTTACCTAGGAAATCTTTGAAATCCCATATCACATCTTCGACAAAAGGTTCATCAATTAACATTCTCTTAGTTAACCCATTCACTTTTGTTGCTTCTTTGGATATTGACTTACGTGGTCTTATAAGTTGCTCATATTCAGCGACTACAATGTTATCTCTAACTCGTACAGCTCCTAATTCCAGAATCTCGTTTTTTTCAGGATTTAGTCCAGATGTTTCAATATCTATTACTGTGTAGTCGTTTTTTAGGTTTTCATATATGTATTTATTTAATTTCTTATCTTTTCTGTTTTTTATAAACTTACTGAGAAACATAAAAGCCTCCTTTTTAATCTAAATTCACAATATACTTACAAAACAGCTTTTATTATTGTAAGTATTAAATTTATGACAGTTAATATCAAAGTAGCAACAAGAATTTTATATGTCTTATCTCTATCCATTTTTTCACCTCCTAAATATAATAATCATTTATTATTCAATATCCAACTTGCATCATACCCCATTATATCTTTTATTTCTTTAATATTAACGGCATTAAACGAGCCGTTGTATTTATTTACACATTTTTCAAGTTTTCTCATAAATCGTCTATAGTCATTTTTAGGTATAAACAACTTAAGTATTACAACTGCAGAAAACACAGATTTATTTTTTAATTTTGGATAGCTTAAGGTTTTAACTAGAGCTCTTTCTTTAAACTTACACCTATAGTTATATAATCTTTCATCGTGTGCACATACATTTCTAAGCATTACGGCCATACCTAAACACTCATCAAGCATTTCAGGCGATATATGTACCTTTTCTTTATAATTATTATAGTAATGTTTTGATGCTTCTTTAGCAACATTCAGCCTAACAGTAGCATTACAAACCTTATATAATTTTGAAATGTTACCGAATGTTAAATAGTTTGACAAAACCCATAGAGGGCAGTGCTGGTATTTCTCTATATAATAAGTAACTGCATTATTTTTCTGTTTTGAAATTTTATTAGATAGAGTCGCAATAGTCAACAAAATATCTTTCGTTTTTGTTGTGTCAGAAGTATAGTTCTCAAAGGCTAAATAAGAGTTCTTTTCCGGAAAAGATTGGTGAAAGTAATATGCTATTGCAGTTTTCATAAAACTTTCAAATCGTATTAATTCAGGTAAAAGTATATTTCTTAAATCTCTATCGAGGTTGAAAAGTTCAAAAATCTCAAATATATTGGCATCATCTTTGTATTTGTCGTCATTTGATTTATTTGTTTTATCTAGAAATAATTCTTTATACCCATTTATAACACAATAATAGTTTTCTCTTTCTAAAAATCTTTTAGCTTTAGATCCATCCTTTATGACTAAATTTCTTCCACGAAGTTTTTTTAGCATTTGATTCGTAGTTTTAAAAGGTTTTTCGTTTGTCATTCTTTTCCTCCATAAAAAATGCCTAACCCCGCATAAGGATTAGGCTTAATCTGTTAAAACTTCCCTGTTCCCACGTAAGGAACAAGGTTAATCTGTAAATTAATTATAATCCTTGCAACAATGAAAGTCAATAAAAAATAAAAAATTGACATATTGAATTCTTCCCTAGTCTAAATTTACTATATATTTAACAACTTTACCAATAAGTTTTAAATTTGATGAATTTTCATATTTAACCTCTATAGCTGTAAATGTATCATCTGTACTATCAGGTTTAAATAAAAATCTTTCGTTGGCAATATCATTCACATATCTTTTGACGCTGTAAGAGCCGTTTTCAGAGAATACAACTATATCTCTATCACTTATATCAGTTACTTTTGTCTTATATGTATCTACAACGATATAAGAGCCGTCAGGTATGACATTGTTCATGCTCTCACCATTTACTTTTAGTAGTATAATTCCTTTTCTGCCTGCGTATTTACCCATGATTTCATCTGCTATGGTGACAATGTCGTACGTATCAATTGCTTCTATATCTTCAAGGCAACCAGCTGAGATACTGACAGGGAACATCCTGTATTCGTTGTGATTGTTGCCTGTATTTATTTCATCTATATCAAAAGCCATCAGCCATTTTGGATCTACATTAAAAATTAGTGATAATTGTTTAATTGTACTTCTTTTCATATTTTCGACAAGCCCAGATTCATACTTATTAACTGCAGCTCTTTGAGTTCCTATCATTTTGCCTAATTCCTCTTGCGTTAGTCCTAATTCCAATCTTTTTTCTTTAATTCTTTTAGCCATTACCTCTGTTGAACTATGCAAATAAATCACCACCATTCTAAATTGTATCTTTATTTTAACATTTACTTTAATAGATTTCAATATAATTTTAAAAAATCTAAAAAAAAGATACAAAGACTATTGACTTATATAATTCTGCGTGTTAGAATTTAAGTATCTTAAAAAGATACAAAATGCAGAAAAAAGAAAGGTGGTGACACAATGAATAAAGCTAAACTAAAATCAGTAATGGCTCTGATGGGATTTACCCAAAGTCAACTTGCAGAAAAGCTTGGAATTTCAGAACAAAGGCTATCTGCTAAGATAAATGGCAAATGTGGGGCAGAATTTAATCAGGGAGAAATATCAAAAATTAAAAGAATATTTGAATTATCAAGTGAAGATATAGATAATATTTTTTTTGATGACTTAGTATCTTAAATAGATACAAACTAAGGAGGTGAGAGGAATGCATGAATCTATTTTAAAAGAACTATCACAGGTAAATTTGGATAGTTCTTCAGGAGCAACGTTACTCATTAAAAGAAGGGATGGAATTTTAAGTAAAAAATATATGTACTCTATCACGGCAATGTTAAACCATGCTATTTTAAAAGAGTTTATAGAGATGTCAGTTGAACTATCTACTGAAAAAATAGAAGCTATTCTGTTGGTAATTCACTGTTCATATCAAGGCGAACCAACTCATGATATTCTTTTAAGGTCAGGTCAACCTTATAAGTCTTACGAGGTGTTGATATAAAAAGTTTGTGGGATTTTCTATTTATATGAGAATCAAAAGGTATTTTAAAGCAATGAGATTTAGTGTCGTATGGCTCGATTCTAAGAGGTAATGTTGCATCACTCAAAGGTTCTATTGAATAGGAGAGGGCTTCATGAGGCGTTTTAAAATAGCTAATAAATTTTGAATTTGGTATTTCAGGAACAGTATATTTCAATTCATTGTAATGTCCACCATTTAGAAAACGTTCATTGAGATAGACTTCATCAATGGTGATAGGCAGTGATGATACATTACTTATTTTTACTGAAATTAAAGCAAAATACTCTGATTCAAAATTAGTTATTGAAAAATCCTTAGCTTTGCAGTAGTAAGAATTGGATAGAATTTCAAATTTCATTCTGGATTGTGAGGAACGATAATTTAAGTAATGTATAGTAAGTGAAACTAAAGAAAGTATTAAACCTATAGTTGATATAAAAGTAGTTAACGAAAAATTATTGTACATATTAACCTCCTAAAATAGTCTTTTATAAGATTATATCACGCAGGGAGGTAATAGTTAAGGGGGTGAGAGGATGACAGCGATAGCAATTTTAGCATTACTAGCAACTAATATATACGCAGTATCAAAATGGGTGTATTGGTCTAGAGGTTTCATTGGTGCTTTCTGTATATACCAAGAAAAATACGGCAAGCTAAGTGATGATGAGCTAAGAAGATTAATGAAAAAAGCCGTTGACTGTGGCATTAAAAACACAATCAACAGTAAGGGGGTGAGATAAATGAGAAAATACGTTAGACAATTTCCGGGAATGCTTACTTTTACACAAGCAGTAATTACAGACGAGTCTGTAGCAGTAAACCAAGGGTTTTTGACTAAAATCATAACTGAAAGGGAGCTACTTATAGCTATTGTTAATGATTTTTTGAATGATGACCGAGTGCCAGAAGAAGTAATAAGAGAAATTGCATCTTGGGCGGATAAAAGAGTAATGGATATAAAAGAAAAACCCTACTTTTGGGTAGGGCTTTAGAAATTATGCATTACTTTTTTGGATACTATTTTTACCACTTTTAAATATTGGACATTCTGAATCAAGATTGCAAATATTAGAATGTTCACAGTCGAAAGAAATGACTTTTTTGCCAGAAGTAAGACTTCTTGGAATTGGAATTTCGACATAAAAAATAGTAATGGTATGCTTTTTATCCATAACAGGGCAATCCCCACTATGAAATGAAGGAATATTCATTTTCATAAACAGTACCTCCTTTCTATAGATTTCAGTACTGCAATACTGATAATTAGATTATAGCATAGGGGAATATAAAAACAAAACTAAGGGGGTGAGATGAATGAAAGATTTAATAGCGATTTATTATGAAAATGAAAAAGAGCTTGCTGATGAGTTAGTATGCGAAGAACTAAAATCTGAAATCAACAAGCTCACACCTAAGGAATTAACGAATAACTTGGTAAAAGTATTATTCATTCCTGAGACTGAAAGATATCAAGGTATTTTAAGTTTTGACGCTCGCAATAATCCATAGCTTTGTAGGTCAACTTAAATTCAAAAAAGTGCTATAACATCAGCTCTTTTTGTAATCTAATCAGAAGGTTAGGTGAAAATAAAAAACCACCCATGAGGGTGGAAAGATTTACTTACAGTTTTCAATGTGACTTTCGATGTATTTCAACACGAAAAACACACTAAATACTATAAACGAAATCAGAAAATCATGATCTGGGTGATATGAAATCAATGTTGACTCAACACACCAAGATACAAGAAATTCTAATACATCAATAGTATACGTCCCGATGAAATCGAAAACGCTGTAAGTAATCTTTTTTAAGAATTGAGGTGGACCTCTAGTATTTATAGATTCTTTGAACTCTTGTGGCTTGAATGGCTCATCAGTAGATGGAGTGAAAGAAGGCTTTGCTATAACTGGTTTGTTATAAAGCTTCAGATACTCAGTGTATATACGTCGAAGCATTTCAAGTTCTTTAAGAAAAGGCTGGATATACTTGTATATCTCTCTGATATTACGAACTTCACTAGGAAATTTATTCAACTCTCTTATTTGAGTTTGGTGGGCTCTTAGAAAGTTGATCTGATCCATTAGATGTTTGTTATTGAGTATATCACGCAAGGATCTATAACTACTAAATAGGTCATCATAGGTATGACTAATGATGTCACCTCCTCTCTGATTAGATTTCAACAGGAGCTGATAACTAGATTATAGCATAGAGAACATAAAAAATTAGGAAAGGTTGAAGATATGGAAAAATTAATTATTAAATCAGAAAAAAAGCCTTGGCAACAGAAAAAGCCATGTGTAGGTGTAAGTGAGGATGTATACAATAGGCTAAAAGAATTGTCTGAAGAAACAGGAAAGAGTATGACTGTACTCGCAAATATGATATTTGAATTTGGATTTAAAAATATTTGCATTGTGGAGGAATAGATATGAGTGATCAATATTTAAGAGTTAAGGACATTGAAAAGATTTTAGATAGGTCTGAGTCACATGCTTATGGTGTGATACGGAAGTTGAACGCTGAGCTAAAAAGTAAGGGCTACCATACAGAAAGTGGCAGGGTGCCAAGGAAGTATTTCTACGAGAGATACGGATTGGAATGTCAGTAAGAATAGAAGGGAGATACAGAGATATGAATAATGTACAGGTTTTTAATAATTTAGAGTTCGGGGATGTAAGAACTGCAAAAATAGGTAATAAGCATTGGTTTATGTTAAATGACATATGTAGAGTTTTAGAGATAGGAAATTCAAGACAAGCAAGAACTAGATTAAATCAAGATGGGGTCATTACTAATGACGTCATAGATTCTTTAGGAAGAACGCAGCAATCAACGTTTATAAATGAATCAAATTTATACAAGCTAATCTTCCAATCTCGTAAGCCACAGGCAGAAAAGTTCTCGGATTGGGTGACTGGTGAAGTTTTGCCTACATTGAGGAAGCAAGGCACTTACAGCATGCCAGCCATGAGCAAGGAATTGCAGGCTATATTGATGGTCGATAACAAGACTGAAGAATTAAGAGAAGATTTTCAAGACTTTAAGGATAACGCACCGCTTTTCAATATTGAATGTGACAAACTGACTAAGGCGGTCAGGAAGAAAGTGATCAAGCTGATAGGATATAAGTCACCGGCTTATAGAGACAAGTCACTAAGGGCAAAGGTATTTAGTGATTTACAGATACAGATCAAGAGAGAATTTGACATAGATAGCTACAAGGCTATCAAGAGAAAAGATTTTGATATTGCACTTGAAATAATTGAAAGCTACAGACTGCCTATGGCTCTTGAAAATTCTGTTCACGAGTTAAATATCGGAGGTGGCTATTGTGAGTTGGGATAGGTTTGCCTGGAATATCACAGGAGCTTGCTACTATGCAGTATTGATTGCTTGGGAGTACATCAAGATGTGGTGGATTAAGTGGCAGAATATTTAAGATTAAGAGAGGAGAAGTAAGAATGGTTAGACTGGATGATTTTGACAAGGTAAGAAAGTATGTAAAAAAGTGGGCAAAAGAAAATGGAATAGAGGTAGCTTATATAAGTGTCGATGATGAAGAACTTAATTTTTATGAAGAAAACAGAGACTGTACAACAACACTAATATGTACTTATTGGATAAAGGATTTAGAATTGGAGTTAGATCACGGAGATACAACAGTCTATATAGGTGATATATAGGTGATATGTAAAAGAGGAATTTAACAATGGTCGTATACATGAATTAAAAAGCCGACCCTAAGGCCGACTAAACAAAAAAATCAAATTAATTATAACATGTACAGGAGGATTATGCAATGAAAAAGACAGATGTAATAAATTTTATAAAATCAGAAAAAGCAAATGCTTCATATAGCATTTACGAAGAATATAAAGTCAAGAAGGAAGTTGCAGAAAAAAATCTGTTTAAGAGGACAGGGCTTGATGAACTTATTGAAGAAATACAGCCACTTATGAATAGAGTATATAAAATCTACTCTAAATTTAAAGAGCAGGAAGAGATAAAGCAAATCAGCTACTGTACTGATGCCTTAGAAAATCAGCTTAAATATTTTAGTACAAAAGAAAATGCAAAAGAACATATTATATATCAATATGCAGTATACAAATCACCAGAAATTTTTAAGCTAGAAGATAAAGAGAATAAAATATCAATAAAAACAATGCATGAATACGAAAGTTTGATTTTGAATATAAAACGGGTTTGCAAAAATGGAAAAGAAGCTGAGGCATATGTCAGAAATTTAGGTTTTGACATAGATCAATACAATATAAAGAATGAATGCACTGCCTTGATGAAACCTATTGATATAAGCTTACTAAGATTAAATAAGTAGGTGATATTATGAGTGACAATAAAAAATACTACTATCTGAAATTAAAGGAAAACTTTTTTGAGTCAGACGAAATAATATATCTTGAAAGTCTGCCTGATGGACATAAGTACTCAAATATACTACTCAAATTATACCTACGCAGCCTCAAAAATAGTGGCAAGTTGATGATGAATGATGTCATTCCATATAGTCCAGAAATGCTTGCTACTGTTACAAGACATAGCGTAGGTGATGTAAAACAAGCGATTGTACACTTCATGAATCTTGGACTCATAGAGCAACTGGAATCGGGTGCTATGTATATGCTTCAAATTCAGAATTTTATAGGTAGGTCAAGTACTGAGGGAGATAGGAAGAGAGAGTATAGACAGAAGATTAATCAAGAGAAGTTAAAAGGACAAGTATCGGGACATTTGTCCGACATTCGTCCACCAGAGATAGAGATAGAGATAGAGTTAGAGAAAGATATAAATTTAAAGGAAAAGGGGAAAAATAAACCTGTTGATAATGTGGATAATGTTGATAAGTCAAAAAAAGAGGAAGTTGCAAATAGCACTGACTATATAAAGTTATTAAAGTCTAATAATCTGAGCGAAGAAAATATAAAAAAGATATTATCACTAGACATCTACAAGAAAGGGGTTGACTATCTAAAAGAAAAGATAGACACGACATTAGTTAAAGGTGATTTAAACGCAAATATAGGCTACTTGCTAGGGGCATTAAAAAATGATTGGAAGGTGCAAGCTAAGAAACAGGATAAGATCAATCTTCCTAAGACTAGGTTTCATAATTTCAAGAGTGCTACCTACACGGAAGAGCAGTTAAGGAAGGCAGCAGGGCTACCTGCTAGGAAGGCTAGGTGATTATGCTTGATGGAGATTACACAGCTAAGGACAGATGTAAGTTTTGTGATAGCTGTCTTGTTGTGATTAAGATAACTGATAAAGGATACCTAGTTCAATGCGAAAAATGCGGGGTAATATCTGAAACTAGATACGCTTATAAAAATAATTCTAAGCCATCAAGAATGGCTAAAGTTAGAAAATTAAAAAAGAAATATTATGATATGGAGGTGGATTATGAAAATTACTAATTTGAGAGTGGCGAAAGATGGAAAGTTAGAAAAAATAATGACCATATACTGCGAGAGAAATGCTGCACTACTTAAAAGTGGCGCAGTCGTAAATTTGGATAAAGCAAGATTGATTAGGCCTACTGGGTTAGTAGATAAGAACGGGCAAGAAATTTTCGAAGGTTCTATACTTGCATTTGAAGATTCAGTATATAACGCAAACATGGATGATTTTTATGAAGACACAAATACTGCTGTGGTCGCATATATCGACAATAGATTTACGCTAGTTAATTTTGCTAAAGAAGGTTTGGTTAAGCAATTGATAAGTGAATCGAACACCATTTTAGTGAATACGCTACAAAGGTCTGTGATAGTGGGGCACTGTAATGAACGCTAGAGTGGATGCACCTTGCAAGATGTGCGAGAATCGAAATGTGGGTTGTCATTCTAAGTGTAAGTCTTATGCAGAGTATAGAGATTTAAAAGAGGAGCTCTACAAGAAAAGGCAAGTTAGTATAGATATACAAAGTTATGTACATGATGAGTTGTCTAAGAATATTTATAAGAGTAGGAGGAAGAAACATGGATTTTAAGAAAAATTATAAAATAATCAATAGCATATTCATAGCGTTTACGATAATGTTGGTGTTTATACTTGGATTTGGAACTGGTTATTCAATGCATAAAGAGCATTGTAGGGAGTACCTAGGTGTTGTACTGGAAAAGGAATATCTACCTGAGGAGATCGTGGAAGAGAATGGGAAAATGGAGAGATATGATGAGCAGTATAATTTGATACTTAGAGATAATTCGGATGAGCGTATATGTATATCGGTTGATAAAGATAAGTTTAAGCAGATTGAAGTTGGGAACTTGGTGAGGAGATAGTCATGAAAAAAGTATTTACATATCCTATTGTTGCGAGAGAAGTTGAAAAAGATTGGATTATTTATATACCGGATTTTGAAATGTTTGGCGGAGTGACTCAAGCTAAGAGAACTAGGGATATTAGGAAAATGGCGGCTGATTATATAGAGGTTGCTATAAAAGAATTGCATGAGAGTTGCGAAAGTATTCCTAAAGCATCGAAAATTAAAGATGTGAAAAGGGATGATTCGACTGATTACAGGATGTATGTAAGCGTTGAGATAGATTTATAAGGGCGGGCAAAGGAGAATATTAGAAGAATTATTTCAGGAGGGTGAAGATGAACAATGTAGTATTGGTAGGAAGATTGACTAAGAATCCGGAGTTAAGGTATATACCTGGTTCTGGCACACCGGTAACAACATTCACGTTGGCCATTGATAGAGATTATAAGAATAGGGACGGGTCAACAACAACTGACTTTATTCCTTGCGAGATAATGGGAAAGCCAGCTGAGTATACAGCTAACTATGTTGGCAAGGGCAGACTGGTGGCTGTACAAGGTAGTATTAGAGTCGATAAATATGTGGCTGATGACGGAAATAATAGATCATTTACGAAGGTCGCTGCTAGAAATATTCAATCGCTGGAGTCTGCTAAGAAGTCTGGTGTCCAAGGTGAGAATTTTGAGGGACCAAAGTTTGAGCCGAGCAATGTAGTTAGTCCTAGTGAGTTTGATGTGGTTAATGATGGTGACGTGCCATTTTAGGAGGTATAGATATGAGCAGTAGCATAATTTCAGCAATAGAGGATCTAATAGACGTAATGTGGGTAAAGTATGTAATACACCATATGTGCAGATGGGTCTTTGTTCTGTGAGGAGGAAATAGATGGAGAGTGGAGAATTGACAGCATTCTATCAGCTATTCGGAGAACTGGTAGAATTTATAGGGGATGACAGGTGGAACGACTATGTCAGATATAAGAGAATTACAGAAGGTTACTAAGGAGGGGAGTAGATGACGGCTAAAGAATATTTGTCAAGAAAGTATAATCTTGATAAATTAATTGAATCAATGGAATATCAGTTACTTGAATTAGAAACTATGATTCATGGTGGTGCTATCAATTATGGCGATAAAATACAGACAAGTGGCAGGTCATCTACTGAAGGACTTATGTGTAAGGCTGTAGACTTGAAAAGTCAAATCAATGATAGGATTAAAGAGAAGTTACTAGTTATTGAGGAAATTATGATTACAATAAGTAGGGTAGGGGATAATACATTAGAGTATATTTTGTTGGAAAGATATGTGCACTACAAGGAGTGGGAAAAGATTGCGATTGAACTTGGATATAATATTAGACATATATATAAATTGCATAGGGAGTCATTAGAGAAAATTCAGAAAATAATTGATGAAAACATTGTATAGGTGTTGAATAAAACATTTTCCTTTGGTATAGTTGAAATAGAATACATTAAAGGAGAATAATTAATATGGATGATATTTTGAAAATTAAATTTGAGGGTGAAAATGATATTAGTATTGATGACTTAGCAATATTTTTAAAATACACATCTAAATTCCTAAATAATTTAAGAGGTAATTTGGACATGGATAAATCTGTTACGTTAAATACAAAAATAGTAGCCTTTGAAAAAGGTAGTTTTACGATCGATATAAGTCCAATATTAGAGTTTGTATGTTGTTCAGCGCCACTTATACCTACAATTATAAGTTCCACTAAAGAATTCATTGATGTTGTAATGTTTGTTATAGAAAGTAAAAAATTTTTAAAAGGTAAGGAGTATAGGGAAATGTATGGTAACACAATTATAAATCATTATGGAAATTCTATTACCGTTAACGATTCTACTATTAACATATATAGCGGTAATAATGGTATTTTTGAAAGTTTGGATAAAATGATTAATAGCGCACCGCAAGATAGAGCTATTGAAATTAGTTCCCATAATTGTAATGATATAAAAAAAGTAAGGATTTTACCAGAGGATCGAATATATTTTAAAAATAAAAAAGATAATGAATATAGAATAAGTTATTCAAGAATAACGTTAACAGTTAAAAAACCAGACTTGGAAATGAAATCTAAATGGTTAGTATGGTACGATAAACAAATAATGGTTGATATACTAGATGTAGATTTTACAGACAAAGTGAGAAATGGAGAGGTAAACTTTGTAAATGGAACTCTCATGGACGTGGTTTTACAAATAAAAGCACCCATAAAGGATGATGGAAGTGTTAAACCGGAGTATAATATTATAAAAGTTCATAAAATATGGCACTAAATGGCAGTTGAGTATGTGGTATTATAGTATTGTGGAAGTAGTGATAAAAGACATTATTCCTCCTGTACATTTATTTAAGTAGCGAGCTAGGGATACGTGAGAGCGTATCCTTTTTGCTTGCGTGAAAGTGAGGTGATGATATGTGAACTATGTAGAACCAATACGAGATACGAATAAGCTTGAAGACATATTAATGTATCTTGAGAAGACTAACGAAAGAAATTATATACTATTCAATCTAGGCTTGTACACTGGTCTACGAATATCAGACATACTCAGACTACAGGTCAAACATGTTAGAGGTAAGTCTAATATAAGATTGAAGGAGAAGAAGACTGGTAAGTACAAGGACATCAAGATAAATAAACGGTTGAAGAAAGTACTTGATAAATATATCGAAGGCAAAGAAGATTATCAGTACTTGATATACAGTAAGAAAGATGGAGTTGAGCCAATGACTAGACAACATGCATGGAAGATAATCAAAGAGACTTGCATGATGTTTGGTGTTGAGCATACAGGTACACATAGCTTGCGTAAGACATTTGGATATCATTACTATCTCAAGACTAAGAATATAGCAGTACTACAGAATATATTTAATCATAGTGAGCCAAGCGTTACACTAAGATACATAGGAATTAATCAGGACACGTTGAGTGATGCTTATGATTCAATGTGTTACTTTTAATTTATAAGCAACAAGTTACATAATGAGCTGGTGTAATATTTATAGTCAATGTATATACAGTCAAGATGGTTGGAAGTTATAGAAAATCAAAGACCACAGGCTGATAAGTGAAAGTTAGAATATATATTACAGAATAGCAGATATGTAACATTTGAAAGAGGGGGGAGGTGTCCTACCTAAAGGGGGTGGTATGATGTTAACTAAACTTTGTAGGTGCGGGGCTAAGGTCCCAGTTGGAGAAGTCTGTAAGGTGTGTGGATATGATAGACACAAAGCATATGACAAGCAGGTAAGAGACGAGAAGACCAAGAAGTTTTACAAGTCTACTCAATGGACTAGCTTGGCCAAGCAGACTAGATATAGATACCATAACCTTGATGTATATCAACTATACAAGTACAACAGGTTAGTTCCATCTGAGATGGTGCATCACATCATACCAGTCAGAGATGATTGGAGTAAGAGATTAGATCCTGACTACTTAATACCTCTTAGCAATCAGTCACACGCTGAGATCGAGAGAGAATACGATAAAGGACATGAGTTTAAAGAGGCAAAGGCTAAGGAACTCCTAAGTTTTTTAGAAAAGTTTAGGGAGGGGTACTAAAAAAAGTTTGAAAAAACTTTTTCTAGGACCGCGGGGGACTTTTCTCGCGGGAAAATGCCAGAAAGTTCAAAAATAATTTTAAAAATCTGAACCGATATAAACCTCAATATGGTATAATGGTGGTAATTACTATATTAATACGGAGGAATTTATGGGCAAGGTTATTTCGGTTATAAATATGAAAGGTGGAGTTGGAAAAACAACGCTAAGTATAGGAATAAGTGACTATATATCAGATATAGGGAAAAAAGTTTTAATAATAGATGCTGATCCACAGTTTAACGCAACACAAGCACTATTAGATACATATAAGAGTAAAGATAAAGACGATGTAAATGGAAATTTTTATACTACATATGTTCAAGCTAAAGAAAAAACTATTTTCAGACTTTTTGAAATGGATAGAAATATAAGAGATAAGTTTGAAATGCCTAGTTCAGATGATATAATAATATCTTTAAAAGATAATTTAGATATATTATGTGGTGATTTGAGTTTGGTTTTAGCAAATTCTATAAGTAATCATCAATATGTCAATAGGATAAAAAAGTTTATTAGAGATAATAAAATTAGAGAAAAGTATGATTATATATTTATAGATTGTCCACCCACACTAACAATTTATACAGATAGTGCACTCATGGCATCTGATTATTATTTAATACCAAATAAGATTGATAGATATTCTATAGTTGGTATTAATTCATTACAAAGAGCGATTGATAATTTAGTAAGTCAAGAAGATATTCAGTTAAAATGCTTAGGGCTGGTATATACTATGGTTGATAAAAACAATTCTGTTAAGCAAAACCAAATAAAAGTTGATTTTGAAAGTAAAGATATTGTTAATGATATATGCATTTTTACATCTGTAACAACTATAGTAAATGACATACAAAGAGGTAAACGAGGTCCTTTGCCGACTAAGTATAAAGCTTCAAGGGAAGATATTGAATCGATAAGCATGGAACTTATTAAAAAATTAGAGAATGATGAGGATTAAGGCATGTATTCTAGTTTGGTAATATTTAGAAATGAATTAAAAAGTAAAAATGTGCAAAAGTATAAAATAATAGGTATAATATCTGAAATTATTTTATCAAAAAAACTATTTGTTAAAAATAGCGAAATAGATGAATTTGTATATGAAATCTTAGGAGTGTCTTTTAAAGATTATGTATATAAGTCTAGAACAATGGTTGTCGCAAAAATCACTAGAATTATATATAATTCAGATGAGATGCATAAGTTTCAAAAAAGTACATATGTGTATGTTAGTAAAAAAATAGAAGAATATAAGGAGCTAAACAATAAAGGTAATGGGAATTCATTTGATGGGTGGATTTAGAAATGAGCGACATACTTTTAAAACAAGAATTGGAAAAGATTAAAAGAAATGTAAATAATTTTGTTGATTATATATGCATGCAATTAAAAAATGATTCAATTGAAATTGAACAAAGTGATAAAGATTGTATTCGATTTATAGCCAAGCAGATTATTTTTATGAAAAATGTTAAATTAGATAGTGAATTTGATATATATAGAATGAGTTTGATATCAGATTTATACTTTTTTATGGATAGTATATTAAAAAATCAACTGAGATATATATATTTAAATAAACGCTCCATAATAGAAAACTATATAAGGATTATTAAAAAAATAGAAGATGGAAGAGTTACGGTAAGCGTATTTGAGGAAATGAATAGTAATGCATATAGTGAATATAGTGATTACTTATCGCAAGGGTACTATATGTTTTTAAAGGGTGAATATTCAGAAACCTGTGAATATATTCATGGGGGCAAGAAATGGCAAGCTGATTTAGTGGAGGAGTACTTATCTTGCTGTAAAGTTTATAGTAAAGTTGGATATGTTTTAAATAATAAAGAAAGTTTTTATAAAAATTTTTACAAAATTGTTAGATTGTTAAATATGATAACCTTTATTGAACATTATGACAATATAATATCGTGTTTCCATAGAAAAACAGGTGTTGTACAGTATTTGCAAGGTGATAAATATTGTTTATTATACGATAAGATAAAAAATGAGAGCTGAAAGGCTCTTTTTTTGTGTAGAGATTTATGAAAGGAGGGATTGAAATGACTAAGACTGGTAGGCCACCTAAGTTATCGGTGGTGTCTAGTGGAAAGATAGGCAAGGAGAAGAAGCTGCAAAGGGAAATTGCTGAGTCTAAATTGAAAGTGGCTAGGGATTTGAGAGTACCTACTTGGTTGTCTAAGGAGGGTAAGAAGGAGTTTAAAAGGATAGTCAAGGAGTCTGGGCCATTGGAGCTAATTGACAACATGGACTTGTCTGTGCTTGCGATATATTGTGATTCCTATGCTACATACATTGATATTACTAATAAATTAAAGGGGGCTAGTATAACTAATATAGATGATGATGCCAATCTTATAGTAAATGAATGTGCTAAGGACTTAATAAAGCTAAGAAAAATACAGGTTGATACAATTATGCAGTGTTCATCTAAGTTAGGTCTTGCCACCTCGGATAGGTTGCGTCTCGTGATTCCAAAGACTGAGGAAAAAGAATCTAATCCTTTCTTGAAATATCTATGATAAAAAACTTTAAAAATGTTGAAATAGATAGAACTACTAGATATGCCATGAAAGTGGCCAATAGAGAAGTGTTAAAAGGCGAGACAGAAATACAATGTTGTCAAAGGCATCTAGATGATATTGAAAAGTCAAAAGGAGACTGGCCCTACTATTTTGATGTTGAAGAGGCAGAGAAGTATATAGATATAGCTAATGAATTGAAAATAGCTGAAGGTGAGGAAGAAATGCCATTAAAGACTAGGGGCTTTCAGGACTTCATAATTGGGTCACTACATGGTTGGAAAAAGAAGTCTAATGATGCACTCAGATATAGGGAAGGCTATATACAAATAGCTAGACAGAATGGTAAGTCCTTTTTGGCTGGTGTTGAGGGCAATGCGTGGGCAACATTTAGAGGATATAAGTTAGGTAAGATATACTGTGCAGCCACTAAGCAAGACCAGGCTAATATAGTCTGGGACGAGTTGGCCAAGTTTATCAGATCAGACAAATGGCTGGATAAGATGTATAAAATAAGGGAGCATGACAGGATAATCAAAAGTTATGTGACTGGTACTGAAATCAAGGCAATTGGGAGAGATACCAAGTCAGCTGATGGTTTTAGATCGGTGCTGTCTATAGTTGATGAATATCATGCACATCCTAATAGCAAGATGTATCAATTATTGCTTGATGGTCAGATAAATGTAAAGTCTGCATTGACCTTAATCATAACTACAGCTGGATTTACAATCGGTGGTGCTTGTCATAAGAAGTATCTACTATGCAAAAAGATACTTGAGGGTATAGTTACTAAAGATTCGCAGTTCATATATATCTGTGAGATGGATAAGGATGATGATATATGGGACCCAGTCAACTGGGCAAAGACAAGTCCTCTAAGGCTGTGGAATGAGGATGATACACTTGATGAGGAAATGATAGACAAGATAAGAGAGAAGTCTATCACGGCCAAGGAGACAGGTGGTAATGAGCTTGTAAACTTTTTAACCAAGGAATTAAATTGCTGGGTAACTAATGCAGGTGACCAGCTACTTGACAATAAAAAGCTGTTAAAGTGTAGATCTAAGAGGACCCTAGGAGATTTTAAGGGGAGAGAGTGCATACTGGGCATAGACTTGTCGAGTGGTGGCGATTTAACGAGTATAGCGCTGATTTTTCCACCTCTGAAAGGTGAAGATAAGGTATTTATCCACCATCATTCATTTATGCCTATTATGAGGCTGCAGGAGCATATAAAGACAGATGATGCACCATATCAGTTGTGGGCTGACCAAGGTTTATTAGACTTGACCACTGGCGGTGGTGGTTATAAGACTGACTATAGTTTTATAACGGCTTATCTAAGGAAAATCAAGGAAGAATACGGCATCAAATTTATAGATTGTGGCTATGACCCACACAATGCTGGTGCTTTTATCAGTGATTTAGAATTCTTAGGTTGTGACTTGACTGAGATAGTGCAGTCAGCAAGGTCACTATCTGATGCAACTATAGACTTTAAGTTGACAGTTGATGCACTAGGAATTGAATATAACAAGTTAGACGAGCTATTTAGCTGGTCTTGTTCTAATGCAGTTACAACAAAAAATAGTTTTGGTGAGACTAAGATAGAAAAAAATATAGCAACAGGTAGGATAGATCCTATAGATGCCGTGGTGGATGCATGGAAGTTATATGTAAACAGCAAGAATAACATTAAATACAATGCTGATGATGACTTCGACGAGTGGGAAGACATGATGAAGGCATTTAAAGATAAGAGTAAAAGTAAGTAGCAAGAGAACAGGGGGGAGATAATGAGAAAAAATCAAGGAAACACAGCTAATAATACTGTCAGCATAATAGGATTAATACAAGTTGGGTTAGTGCTGCTAAAAGTAACTGGAAAAAGTAAATTATCGTGGGTAATGACTTTTATACCACTATACATTGAATTAGCTATAGTCTTGATTGTTTTTTTAGTATTTTTTATAAAGTCATACAAGCTAAATGATCAGATTAGAAAATACAAAATAAAAAAGAATGAAATGCTAGATTAAGAATGCAGGTAGGTGATAATAAGATATGGGAATATTTGGAAGGTTTTTGAATAAAGAAACAGATAGCGAAAAAACTGTTAGCCTATCCGAAATCAATGAGTATTTTAGGCGAAAGGACGAAGGTGTTGGGAGTGACTTATCAGAGGTTACTTATTTTACTTGTCTAAAGGTACTGAGTGAATCTTTGGGTAAGCTGTCAATACACTTAAAAGATGGTGATGGTAACAAGGTCAAGGACAATGGGGTATTGGAGCTACTGGCCCTTAGACCCAATCCTTTTATGTCTAGTGTAACATTTAAAACCTTGATGGAGTTTAATCGTAATCATTATGGCAATGCGTATGCGTATCTCAGGTATGAGAGAGGCAAGTTGAAGAGTATAGTCCCTCTTAAACCACAAAATATGAGCATACTAGTAAATAACACTAGAGATATTACAGTGGATTTCAGTCATGTATATCAATATTCTGAAAGTGGAAAAGCATATTATTTTAAGCCCGGTGAGATATTGCATATGAAGGGTGGCTTGGCTATAGATGGGCTAGTAGGTAAATCTGTAAGGGAAACACTAGCAGGTACTCTATCAGGCTCTAAAGAGGCCCAGAGGTATCTTAATAATTTATATAAAAATGGATTAACGGCTAATGCTATCATAAAATATGTCGGGGATCTTAATAGAGACAAAAAGGAAAAGTTGGTCAAAGAAATTGCTGATTTTGCTAGTAATGATACCAACGAGAGGATAATTCCAATACCGCTTGGCATGGATCTAGTGCCTTTGGATTTGAAATTGACTGATAGTCAGTTCTATGAGTTAAAGAAGTATTCAGCACTACAGATAGCAAGTGCTATGGGTGTCAAGCCTAATCACTTGAACGACTATGAAAAGTCATCATACGCTAATTCAGAGGCACAGAACTTGACTTATTATGTTGACACTTTGTTATACATACTAACTCAATACGAGGAAGAATTTAATTATAAACTCTTGTCTAGTGACGAGAGGAAGAAGGGGCTACATTTTGAGTTTAACGTAGCTACGATATTGAGAGGTGATATAAAATCACAAGCTGAATTCTTGGCTAAGCTGACAACTGGGTCAGTCTACACAATAAACGAAGCAAGAAGCTATCTAGGAATGCCTAGGATTGATGAGGGTGACGTAGTAATGGTGAATGGATCATATGTAGACCTGTCTGACATTGGACTGGCTTATAAAAAAGATGATAGTGAAGGAGGTGAGAAAAGTGATAAGAGTACAGAATAATGCTGATAGCACTGATATCTATGTAGTAGGTGACATAGTTGATGACAGCTGGAAAGGTTGGTCATGGGGTGAAGATATGGATACATATCCATCTGATATCCGTGATATGCTATCTGAGGCTAACAACAAGACCGTCAATGTCTATATAAACTCAGGTGGTGGCGATTTGTTTGCTGGGATTGCAATAGCTAATATGTTAAAGAGACATAATGCCAGCACGAAGGCTATAATAGATGGACTGGCTGGTAGTGCTGCATCAATCATAGCTTTTGGGTGTGACACTATTGAAATGCCTGAAAATGCCTACCTGATGATACACAAGCCATCAAGCTGGTGTAGTGGTAATGCTGATGACTTCAAGAAGATGGCTGATACGCTTGATACCTTGCAAGAGGGGATAGTAAATACCTATATGGCTAAGGTTGTTGAGGGGGTAGATTCTGAGACAATCAATAGCATGATTAATAACGAGACATGGCTGACTGGTAAATCAGCTAAGGACTACTTCAAAGTGGATATAGTGGATAAAAATGCAGTAATCGACAATAAAGTTGGTAACTGCATTTTAAATTGTGCAAAAATACCAGAGGAGTTAAAAAAGTCATTGGAAATGGAGTCAGGTTCAAGCATTGATAATAAAGGTCAATCAGATAAGGACCTTGAAGGTACACAATATCAGGTAGCTGACAAGATGGCTAAGGAAATTGAAATAGCATTGATGTTATAGGATAAGGAGATAAGAATATGTTACTAAGCGCAGAAATAAGAAGAAAAATCGAAAATAAAAAGGCTGAAATGAAGAACCTTAGAGACAAGGGAGAAATAGAAAAGGCTCATGCAATAATAGGTGAGATTGAAAACCTAAATAAGGAGTTAGAAATTCAGCTAAAAATTGAGGAAGACGAGAAGAATAGTGTTGTAAATAACTCTAGTACTGCTGTTGTGTCTGATAAGGTTGACGAAAATAGGGCATTTAACAAGGCACTAATGAATAAGTCTATGACTGATGCAGAAAAGAAATATGTAGCTGACAATCTTGTGGAAAACAAGGCAGGGGATACTGGTGTGATAGGTGCTGATGATGTAAGAGGTGGATATCTACTGCCAACAACTCACGAAACACAGATTAAGGAGCTAAGAAGAAAGAGAAGGTCTTTAAAGGAGCTTGTAAATGTAAAGTCTGTAACTACTAGGACTGGTAAGTTCAATACTGAGGGTGAAAATGCATTAGAGCTGCTTAACTTTGAGGAATTGAATACTCTAACTGCTAAAGACTTGAAGTTTGCTCAGAAGTCATGGGCTGTAAAAGATTATGGTTTACTAATACCAGTTGCTAATCAGTTCATTGAGGATACGGATGTAAATATAGTGGACTACATAGGAAAGGAGTTCGTAAAGGCATCTGTAAGGACTGAAAACAAGGCTATAATAACAGAATTCAAGAAGTTGGAGGCAAAGACTATCAAGGGTGTAGATGGACTGTTAGAGGCATTAAATGTAACTCTTGACCCTGCGATTGCTGAAAATGCCAAGATAATCACTAATCAGACTTCTTTTAACTACCTGGATACTCTTGAAGACAAGCAGGGAAGGAAGTTGTTACAGCCTTGCTTAGCCGACCCTACTAAGATGATGTTAAGAAACAAGATAATAGAAGTGTTTGCTGATGAAGAGCTAACACCTAAGACATCAAATAATTTGACATTCTATGTTGGAGATGCAGAAGAATATCTAAACTTCTATGAAAAGAAGGGCATAGAAGTTGCAACAAGTGCTGAGGCAGGATTCAAGGAGTATGCTACATGGTTAAGAGTGGTTGAAAGATTTGATGTAGGTGTGGTTGATGATAAGGCTCTAGTGCTTTGTGAAATGGCTAAGCCAGTATAGGATAGGTGGTGTGGTTAGTGGATTTAGAGTATGTAATGAATTATTTAAGGGTTGATGCAGATGAGGATATTCCACTAATCGATAACCTCATGGCTGCATCTGAAGCGTACCTGTCAGGGGCTATAGATGACTATGCTGAGAAGATGAAAGACAGCAAGTTTAAATCTATGGCCGACCTGGTCAGACTAGCTATGATATCTGAGTGGTACGATAATAGGGTCTATGTCAAGAATGATAGGTATGACAAGGTCAGTACTATGATAAGATCACTAATACATCAACTACAGTATGCAAGTGTAGAGGTGATATAGATGGTGATAGGCATAGGAAAGCTTGATAGAAGGATAGAAATCATTTGGAAAAAGATAGTATCAGGAAAAGGTGTACTAAATGACCTAGGTGAGTATGAAGTTGAAGAAAATGAGCTAGGAGAATTTGAACAGGGGCAGAGTAAATCAATAAAGTTGTGGGCAGAAGTAACTACCATGCGTGGAAGTGAAAAACTGACGGCTACTGGGATAATAACCGGTGATGAGTATCTGAAAATAGTAATCAGATATAGGAGTGATATTGATAGAAAATGCCTAGTCAGATATCAGAATAGCGAATATGAAATAACATCAGTAAGCGAGCTAGGGCGCAGGGAGTACTTAGAGATAATCTGCAACAGGGAAACTAAGGACTAGGTGATGTCATGGATGTAAAGGTAGAGGTAAGAGGTGCTAAGGAGTTTGAAAGAGCAGTAAAAGAAGTCGAGAGGAGATTTCCAGGGGAGGTTATAAAATTGCTTGATGAAAAAGCTGTCAAGTTAGAAGAATTGGTAGCTGAAGATTCTGAAAATCAAGGAATTGTAAAGACTGGAAAATTGAAAGATTCTTATAAGCATTTTCCACCTGAAAAAAAAGGAGGAGAATACACGGTTACTGTTGATTCTAAAGTGCCATATGCTCACTTGATAGAAGAAGGACATGAACTAGTATTATATAGACCTAAAAAGAAAGATGGTGGCAAGGCTCATCATCTAGGCAGAGTAAAGGGGTATTTTCCTGTTGAAAATGCAGTGGATAAAATGAATGATACTTATGATGAAGATATAGAGAAGTGGATATATGATCTACTGGATAAAAATATAAATTGGTAGGTGGTAGTTTGATTACAGTCATGGATGTGAAGAAGGCATTCAATGAAAAACTTAAGAGGGTTACTGGAGTGGGTGTTGGGTCTCATGCTATTGATGAAGATATTGCAGGGCCGATTTTTTTTACAAGTATGAATGTAATCAGCTCCAGTGCCGTCAATAAGACACTTCATAGAAATAATCTGAGGCTGAGGGCTCTGTATTACCCTGCTAAGAAGCTAGACAAGATAGATATGTATAAAGTCCTAGCTGATCTAGAAAAGGAGTTTAGGCTGAGTCTGGAGGTCAAGGACAGGGTCTTGAATGTGGAAGATATCAAGTTTGATGTCGACGAGGAAGAAGGGTTTATGTATTTCACTTTTAGAGTGGAGTACATGACAAGATACGAAAAGGAAGAGTACGATACTATGGAAGTATTGGAAGTAAGGGAAAGAGAGGTATAGGATGGGTCTACAGTCCACTAAGATTGATTTTGTAGCTAGGACAGAAGAAACTGTAAGATTACTACAGAGGGGCAGCGTTGCTATTTTATTAAAGGCTGCATCGACAAATGTGTATAGTTTTAAGAATTATGATGAGGCTAAGGAAAAGTTGAAGGCTGACAAGGTCAATTTGTCTGCTGATGGCGAAGAGGCATTAGAGCTAGTTTTTAGAGGGGCAGTAAATATGCCTTACAGGGTACACATAGCATTTGTAAATGATACTGAGGCAATAGCTACAGGACTAGAGGTATTTGAGGGTATCAAGTTTGACTGGTTCTGTGCACCTGAATTTGAGGCAAAGGGTGTTGAAATTGGAGAATGGATAAAGAGTCTGAATGAGAAAAGAAATATGGAAGTAAAAGCTGTGCTATCGAATACAAAGGCAGATTGCGAGTATGTAGTTAATTTTACTAGCAAAAAGGTTGTGGTAGCAAGTCTGGGAAATAAGCAAAATATAGAGGTGACACCTGCAATAATGACTGCTAGAGTCGCTAGTGCGCTGGCTGGCACTCCTCTGACTAGATCTATAACAAATCTACATCTAGCAGATATTGTGAGCGTTGAGAGGCTGACTAATGAGCAGTATGATACTAAGATAGACCAGGGCGAACTTGTGCTGTTCAACGATTGGGACAAGGTCAGATTTGGTCGTGGAGTGACTTCACTAACTACTCTAGGTGACAAGTCTGTTGAAAGAAAGAAGATACTAATAGTGTCTAAGATGCATATGTGGAAGAGAGAAGTCAAGGAACTTAGCAACGAGAAATATCTTGGTGCTATGCAAAATGGAATCAATGAAAAAATGTTACTGGTAACTAGTATCAAGCAGTATAACGCTGAGCTAGTTAAGAAAGGTGTAATCCTAGCATCTACTAGTGAGAGTGATGTAGATATAGATGTTGCAGCACAGGAGAAATATTTAAAACTTGAGAAGAACATCGACACATCAAGTATGACTGAGAAGGAAATCAGAGATGCCAAGACTGACAGTCATGTTTTTATCAAGGCTGACTTGATGTTTACAGATGCTATGGAAGATATACATATTACAGCTGTGTGTTAGGAGGTAGAGCATGAAAAATTATAATACAGATCAAACACTGTGCGGCACTCATGGTGAACTATGGATAGATGATGCTGAGTATGAAGAAGTGACAGGATTTAAGGCTGAACTAAATCTAGACTTTGGTGATGTCGACAAGGCAAAGTCAATGGCTAAACATAAGAAGTTGGTAGGCTATGAGCTAAAGGGTGAAATCACTATGAATAAAGTGACATCTACTATCATGAAGAAGGTAGCTGACAATACTAAGAAGGGTAAGGCTACTAAGTGCAAGATTGTATCTAACCTGGATGATCCAGACGGACTAGGAAATGAAAGAATAGTAATCTATGATGCACTGTTCGAGAAGGCTGCTCTAGCAGACTGGCAGACAAAGCAGATAGGGGAAGAAAAGATACCATTTACTGCTACAGAGTGGGAGATATTGGAGTTCATATAGGATACAGACCATAGATTCAAGTAATCTATGGTCGAAATATCTTGATAAGAATAAAAGAATTAATGAGCTGAAGTTAGAACTCAGCAGACTAGAGATAAGAAATATTAATGATTTGAAAAGGAGAAAAAGACTAATGAGCTTAATAGATAATTTAATGAAAATAGATGCAGGATTAGTAAAGAAGAATGAGGGAACTCTTAAGATGAAGCTTAAGAGAATTGGTCAGGTAATGGAGTTTAAATGTGTTGAAGTAGACTCTGAGAGGGCTACTCAGTTAGATGAAGATGCTCTAAATATGTCAATGAGTGGTAGCATAGAAGTGTCTACTTTTGATACTAAGATAAAGATGATATTGCTAGGTTGCAAGGACTTAAGAGATGAAGGGCTACAGACTCACTTTGGTTGTCAGACTCCTAAAGATCTAATCAAGAAACTGATGACTAAGGAAGAGATAGGGAAGTTGGCAGACTTCATATCAGAGCTAGGTGGTCTTGCTGAAAATACTGAGGACGAGCTTGAAGAAATAAAAAACTAATATGGGCAGATGGTAGAGTGAACTTCATGTATTTGATGTTCAAGGAAAAGAATATTATGCCATCTGTGACATATGGGATGAAGCGAGGAGAAAGGAAGATTGCAACAGCCTTTCTCCGTGAGGAAATCGAAGAAAGAAATAAGGCAAATGAAGAGATGGAAAAAGGATTTGGTTAGGGACCTGCAAGCGGTCCTTTTTTTTGAAAGGAGATGTAGGCATTGGCAAGAGTAATAGAGACGGTGCTAAAACTAAGGGATGAAGTCTCCAAAAATTTAAAGGGCGCTGAGAAGGCTATACATGGTTACACTGGTAAGATGATGACTACTGGCAAGACTATGAGAAAAACAGGTGCCAATATGGAGTCTCTAGGACGAAATATATTAGCTCTGAATGCTCCATTTATTGCTGTAGGTGGAATGGCTCTTAAAACTGGTATGCAGTTCGATAAAGCAATGTCTCAAGTAAAGGCAGTCAGTGGAGCTACTGGCAGTGAATTTACTAGGCTGAGAGAAAAGGCTAAGGAGATAGGTGCAACTACTTCTAAGAGTGCTAGTGATGCAGCTAACGGCATGATATATCTATCTCAGGCAGGATATAGCGTAGCGGATACACTAAAGCTAGCTAATCCACTTGTCAAAACAGCAATAGCTGGAAATATGGACATGGCACAATCTGCAAGTTTGTTAGCTGACTCAATGCATTCTGCAAATATTCCAATTGGTGATTCAACTAAGTATTTAGATCAAGTTGCTAAGACTGCTAACTTGTCTAATACTAATATATCTCAACTGATGGAAGCATGGATAGGTGCTGGTGGATCATTGAGAACAGCTAATATATCTATGAGTCAGACAAATGCATTACTAGGTATTCTTGCAAATGCAGGTATAAAGGGTAGCGAGGCAGGTACTTCGTTATCTAGGATATTTATGAATCTAAATGCTACTAGCTCTGAAGCTGGCAAAGCTATGAAGAAATTAGGCATAAATGTTGCCGATTCTTCAGGTAAGATGAGGTCTAAGATTGATGTTCTTAAAGAGTTGAAATCCAAAACGGATAAGATGACTGAGGCAGAACGAAATCAATATATACAGATGATAGGTGGCAAACAGTATGCTAATGATTTGAAGATACTACTAGATGGTATGGGTGGCACTTTTGATATTTTAACAGGGAAAATAAATCACTCTAATGGAGCTTTAGATAAGATGGCTAAGACTATGGCAGACAACCTATCAGGTGAGATAGACGGGTTAAAATCGACCTGGGAGGCATCATTAATACATATATCTGATGCACTTGTACCACTTGCTAGAGATACAATCAAAAACATAACTAAAGTTGTGAAAAGTCTACAGAGTGTAAATCCTGCAGTAATAAGAGTTGTAGCTAAGATAGTTATGTTTACTACAGTATTTGGACTGCTCAATATTGGTGTGGGTAGGTTTTTGAAAACTATTGGAAGTTTGTTGCTGACTACTGGAAGACTAATAAGATTATTCGCTGGAATGTCAATGACTACTCTTGGTGTAATGGCTGGGATACTTGCCTTAGTAGCAGTTGGGTATCTACTATATAAGAACTGGGACAAGGTCAAGGAAATTGTAGGAAAAGTAAATGATAAGCTACTTGAATTTGTAGATTCAACTGTAGGCATTGATAATGTAAAGAAGGTCATAAATGATTTAAAGGATAAATTTGTTGACCTAGGTAAACAAGTTGAGCCCGTCATAAAATTTATAGGTGATTTGCTATTATTCTTATTTGAGCTTGGCAAGGCAATACTTACACCTCTTGCAGAGATAGTTGTAGGAGTGCTAGGATTTGCTTTTAAGATACTTGTAGGCATTGTCACAGAGGTTGTGTTAGGAATTGCTACTGCATTTGGTGGCATTGTCGAAATGCTATCAGGGGTGATACAAGTTATAGTAGGAATATTCCAAGGAGACTACAAGAAGGCATTTGAAGGACTAAAGAAGATAGTAAAAGGTGCTGTTAATTTTATAAAGGGCATTTGGAGAGGATTACAAGCGTATCTAAAAGTACCTATAAAGGCCGTAGTAAAACTACTGTCTAAGCCTTTCCACAGTGCTGTAAATAAGGTTAAGAGTGCTTGGACTGCTCTTAGGTCACTTCTAAGAAGGGCTATACGTGGTACTATATCTGCTACTGCAAGTAGGTTTAACAGTACTATTAGGAGTGTCAAGAAGGCTTGGAATGGTCTGAAAGAATTCTTAAGGCATCCTATCCGTGGGACTATCAACCTAATTAGGCATGGGTCTGTAAATGGAGAGCATAGGACTGGTAAGGGGAGGATACCTTTTGACGGTTATCATGCTTTGCTACACAAGGATGAAATGGTCTTAAATAAGCATGATGCAGATGAATATAGAAAGGGCAGGACATCAAGCAAGGGAATTACTAAAATAGTGAATGTAGGCAAGCTGGCTGATGTGCTGCAAATCAGGGAGAAGTCAGACCCTGAAAAAATTGCAAGAGATATGGCTAAGCAGATTGTTCTGCTAGCTTAGGTAGGAGGGAATCTAATGGAAGCATGGTTAAAAACTGAAGGTAAGTCATTTAGGTTCCCTGTTGTGCCTCAGGATATTGAGGTAACGGGAGCCTACAAAATTGATACTGAATACCTTGCAAATGGTGATGAGGTGGCTATGTATGGTGGTAGAGCTTTGAATAGGACTTCTCTAAGCTCTCACTTCCCATCTGACAAGGACAGGACATATCTAGATTTTTATGACTTTCCAGATCCGTTGGAGTGCGTGAGGATAGTTGACGAGATTGCCAAGTCACAGTCTGAGATAAGATACATAGTGACTGAATCTGAAATCAACTGGCCAATAAAGATAGTGAACTTCAGTAGGGGGCCGGCTGATGGGTCTAACGATATAGAGTTCACATTAGATATTATAGAATATCAACCACCCAAGGCAGTAAGTTGGGCTCCAAGCCAGCCTAAGCCTAGTGGAAAGATTGACATAAAGAAAACTGGCATGGATACTCAAACTTTAAAATCTTTTAAGAAGATAGAGAACAAGCCAAAGTCAAATAGCAAAGTGAGATATCATACAGTAAAGCGTGGGGATTGCCTTTGGGACATAGCATTTAAATATTATAGAAATGGCAGCCAGTACAAAAAAATAAAAAATAATTCTGAAAACCAAAAGAACTATCCTAAGTTAAAAAAATCTAATGTTATTTATGTTGGGTGGAAGTTGGTGATTCCATAATGAATAAGGTAAAACTGATAGTTCATATAAGAGATGGAGCATTCTGGGATGTCAGCAATATGATACCATCTGTCAAGATATCAGGATCCACAAGCTCTGTTGCAAGGACACTAGAGACAGAAGTGTTTCAGACTATCAATGACAAGCAAATAAAGCAACTGGGTATAGTGGAGGGGTCTACACTATGCTTTTATGTTGATGGTAAAGAAATCTATAGAGGCAATATAGTAGATGTAAGTAAGGCTAGTAACTCTAATACGACTAAGATAACTGCTAAGGATATAGGTTATACGCTAGCTAATGCTAAGTACAGTAAGAATTATGTAAATATGACGGCTGAGAAGGTCGCTGATGAAATGACTAAGCTATCTAGGTTGAAAGTCGGTAAATTCATAGGGACTAATATCAAGCTGACTAGGTATTTTAGAGATGTGTCTGCTTATGAAATTATAATGACTATGTATACCTTGGCAGCCAAGACGACTAAGAAAAAATACATGCTAGATATAGATCTTGATAAAGTCAATATCATAGAGCGTGGGTTGGCTCTTACAATAGCATTTGACGAGGATAGTAATATATATTCTGTTGAGCATACTTCAAGTGTAGAGAATCTAATCAATCAAGTGACTGTAGTAGATAAAGACGGCAACAAGATATCTGAGAATGTCAACAAGGATTTGCTGAAAGTATTTAACCGCATGAAAAATGCGGTGCTGGAGGTCGAGGACAAGTCTAAGGTCAACAAGGCTATGATAGATGAACTCTATCATGGAGTAGACTATACAAGCAAGCTAGAGGGCTACGGCAACTACACTTGTAAGAGTGGTATGAAAGTCCATGTAAGCGACAAGCATACAGGACTGATAGGAGAATTCTATATAGATTCAGATACTCACGAGTGGATTGGTGGAAATTATAAATGTAGCCTTGATCTAAATTTTAAAAATATCATGGACGATAAGGATGCTGGGTCAGATACGCTAGATAAAAATAATGATGAAGGTGGTACAACCACAGGCACTAAGGACTGGGGGCATGGTGTCACTGCTGAAATGCTAAACAAGGTACTGCGTGGGCCACTGGCAGGCAAGGGTGATTTGTTTGTAAAATATGGCAATATGTATAAAGTCAATCCAATGTTGATGTTGATGATTTCAAGGATGGAAACTGGTGCAGGTTTTAATTCTAACTTAGCCAGAAATTGTAATAACTTTTTTGGTATTAGAGATCCAGACCCAAATATCAGAAAGACTAGTGGAGGGTTTGGGATATACTCTAGTATAGAGGAAGGTATAAAAAGAGGATTTCACTTTATAGGCATATCTCATATACACAAGAAGAATCGCTCCTATGACCAGATTATATCTACATGGGCACCGAAATCTGATGGCAATAATGTCGCTGCTTATATAGCAAATACAAAGAAATGGTATAAAGAGTGGACTGGCACAGACTGGAATGATAGCAAGCGTGGTTCTGGAGTGGCATCTGATGCAGAGGCTGAGAAGAATGTAGTAATAACAGGTTCAAATGGAACAGGTACTATAGAAGGTGTAAATGGTTATAAATTTGTAAATCAAAAGCAGAAAATTATAGTAGAGGAAGCTCTGAAGATGGTAGGTAAGGGCAGATACACATATGCAGGTAGCAGGTCAAATATATATGCTACTGACTGTAGTGGATTTATTCACATATTACACAAGAAGGCTGGGATAAGAATTGGCGAAGGTACTGGAAGCCAGTTGAGTGCAGGTAGAGGAGTATCTCTAAGTAAAGCCATGGCAGGAGACATAATAGTCATGGATAGCAAATACTCACCATCAGGCCGTCACGTAGTACTATGTGTAGGCAATGGTAAGATAGTACATAATGGTGGTCCTAAAGGAGCACATATAAGTATGAGGAGCATATATACATATGGTAAATACTATGTTAGGAGGTGCTGGGAGTAGTGAGTGGATATGAAGATTTGAAAAGGGCATTTACAAATATAGCTAGAGATAGAGAGGCTAGGCAAAATAAAATCTACATGGCTAAGGTGGTGTCAGTCGAACCACTCAAAATATCTAACAACTATTTTGGGATACTTGACAAGAGTCAGGTATCAATACTTGATAAAGTAAAAAGGCAGCTAAAAGATATAGATACTACAGTAAGCGACAAGCACTCACACAAGATAAAGGCATCACCCTTTAAGATTGATGATGAAGTGTTGGTATTGCTGTATGAACAAGAGTTAGAACAGAAATTTATAATAATTGACAAGGTGGTGAGCATATGATCGATGGTTTTCCTTTTGCTGGAGTTCCTGAGGACTATAATATCAGTGAAGATACTGATCTACCTGTACCCGTTGAGGCTGGGATAGATTTTGAGACTGGTGAGGTCTTGCTAGATGAATTAGGACAGGTCAAGTTAGTCGAAGGTATTGAGGCTATAAAGGTCTGGTGCTATCTAGCTATCAAGACACAGAGATATGCTCATCAGATATTTACTGAAGAGTACGGAAGTCAGCATGAGGAGTTGATAGGATATGAGTACACTAAAGAGCTGACTGAGACTGAGGCATATAGGTATATCAATGAGTGTCTGATGAAAAGTCCATATGTGCTAGGTGTGAAAAACCTAGGGGTTCACAGGACAGGTGATAAGCTGAATATAAATATTGAGATAGAGACAAGCTATGGTACAGATAGATTGAAGGGGGTGGCATAGTGAAAGTAAGGAGTAAAGACGAGATACTAGACTCTATGGTATCCAACTTCAAATTAGACATACCAGTCTACGAGGGGACTTTGACATATGCTATATTCTCAAGTGTGGCAAATGCAATAGCTAGGGAATATGCTATCAAGGATGAGGAAGAAAAACAGGTGTTTCTTGTAGATGGTAGGGCTGAATTTCTTGACAAGAGGGCTAGTGAATTTGGCTATGACAGGAAAGATGGAGAGTTAGCAAGTGGTAGCGTGGTATTTGCTGGGGCACCAGGGACGCTTATAAAAGATGGGTTGATAATAAAATGCAACGGACTAGAATTTGTAGTGACTGAGGGAGGATCTATTTCAAGTGAAGGAGAAGGCAGGGCAATAGTAAAGGCCCTAGAAGTTGGGTCTGCTGGCAATATCAAGGCTGGGAGTGACTTCACTTGTGAGGAGATGGAGTTCGATAGGATATTTAATGAGAATGAATTTAAGAATGGTATAGATATAGAGTCAGACGAGGACTTTTATACGAGATTTTTCTACACTCAGAGGCACAAGGGAACTACAGGAAACGAGGACCACTACAACGAATGGGCCAAGTCGGTTGATGGTGTAGTAGATGCCAAGACCAAAGGGCTAAAGGATGGACCTGGCACAGTAGAGGTAGTAGTGGCTGGCAAGAACAATGTAGTAAACGAGGACACTATCAGAAGAGTCAAGGAATATATAGAGGTTGTAAGGCCTATAGGTCCTAAAGTGACTGTAAAATCAATGTCAGACTATGTAGTCAATATATCTGCTAGAGTCAAGAGTAAAAGTGCAATGGCTACAATCAGGAATGAGTATACTGAGGTAGCTAATAAATATCTAAGTGATGTGAGATCAAGTGTAGTCTACAGTAAGCTCTACTCACTCATAGCTGGACTAACTAGTGTAGATGATGTAGTAGACTTGACTATAAATAGCGGTAAGTCTAATCTGAGCATCACATCAGAGCAAAAGGCCAAGGTCGGCACTGTGACAATAGAGGTGGTGGAATAATGTATAAGATTAAGGATTTAATTGAGTACTTCCCGTACTGCTATAGAAGTGAATATCTAAGTGATATTGTAAGGTGCTGCCAAGTCGAGGTGGAGCAATTATTTAGTGATATAGTTGACTCTGAGAAGGAGTATTGCGTATCTACTGCTACATATACGCTAGAATACTGGGATAAGTTTGTAGGGATAGACTACATCAGTGATGTTGATATAGACACTATGAGATCAAGTATCATGGCTAGCATGAAATCAAATGGAACGACTACAGTGGCTTTGGTAAAGTCTATAGCTGAATCCTATAGTAATGGGACATGTGAGATTATAGAGGATTATGCCAACTACAAGTTCACTGTAAAGTTTACAGGCACTGTAGGAGTGCCTAGCAGGATTGACGAAATAAGAAAGATAATTGATAAAGTCAAGCCCGCACACCTTGCATACGACTTTGAATTTAAATATCGTACTTGGAATGACATTAAGGCATATGGTAAGACTTGGAACGAGTGGAAGGCACTAGGAAAAACTTGGAAAGACTTGAGAGAGGGGGAACTGTAGCATGGAAGGATATAAAAAGACAGATAATATCGGGTTTAATAAGATTACTGGTGATAATATCGTTGACATAGAGGCTGTAGCAGAAAACTTTGAAATAGCTGATGAAACCCTCGGAGATATAAAAGGGACCGTCCTAAATGGCTATGACGAGGTCGAGCACGGTGAGAAGTCGGCTGCTAACTTTGTAAAATTTATATGGGGCAAACTTGGCAGCATTGAACTGACAGACTTGAAAGTCAAAGTTACTACTTGGGGTGGCAAGATGTTAAATGTGGTGCTTAAAGAACTAAAGGATAAGGATACTGAGATAGTGGATACAATGGGCGAGT
This sequence comes from Peptostreptococcus anaerobius 653-L, assembly GCF_000178095.1. Classification (NCBI taxonomy): domain Bacteria; kingdom Bacillati; phylum Bacillota; class Clostridia; order Peptostreptococcales; family Peptostreptococcaceae; genus Peptostreptococcus; species Peptostreptococcus anaerobius. Next base: position 99,622 of record NZ_ADJN01000065.1, read on the forward strand.
ACAAGGCATCAGTAGACGAATACAGCAAGAACTTAGGTATTTATGTTGAGAGGCATAGGGTTGCTAATGATAGGCTAGAAAAACTGTTAAGGGGGTAGAGTATGAGTAACTATAAGACTGAGGTTGAAAGAACTGAAAAGCTATACTCGGATTACGAATCAACATTTAAAGATATATTTGCTGAAATAAAAAAAGATGATAATTTGTCTCCTACAAAAATCTTGGATATAGTAGGAAATATACAAAGCGTTAAGAAATCTAGAAAAAGATGGGCGTTTGGTGGGATGACACCAGTTATAACTAAGAAGTACGAAAGAGGCATGTGCGAGTATATCAAAATGCCTCTTAGCTTTAAGCCAAGTGTCATTATTGCAAGTCTTGCTAATGCATCTAGCGTTGGTAATGAAAGTTATAATCGAGATATGGAGGCAATCCCTGCGCTAATGATTGACACAAATGGATTTTATATGAGAACTCTTGTAGGAGTAGGGCATGACAAAACTTATAATCACAATGAACCATTTGTTTTAACTATTAAAAATTCAAGTTATGTCGGATACTTCGACGAAGTTAAAAATCAATCACCAATTGAAATCGCAAGTAAACGAAAGATTCAATTTAAATATGAAAATAGAGAATTCATTGTTGCTTGGAGTGATTCTTTGGATATTGAAAAAGCAGAGCCGCTCTATGTTAACAAAAACAAATTTGGCGAGGACAAAGTTCAATATTGGATTGCATTTGAATAGGGGGTGAAGGTATGAAAAAAATAGGATCTAAAATATATTATTTAAAACCCAATGGTAATAAGATATTAGAAATAGGCGATATGATGGGATATGTGGTTGAAACTTCTTTTGATGAGGATTATGAAAACTACAAAGTGCTAAAACAATATGAGAAAGATAAAATTGGCTATATACAGCTAGAATATGGGCGACTAAGTAAACTTTTAGAGGAAAATAAGTCCAATTCATATAAGGTCGATGTATCATCAGAGCCGCATAAGTTAATTTTTGAATGGATAGACTATGAGACTGGCAAGCCTACAGAACCGCCCAAAACCACAGAAGAGCTAATTAAGGAAGAAGCAGATAAGGTTAGACTGGAGTATGCAGTAGCCGTGGCAGAGCTTACAGAAAAGATTGAAAAGGATAAGGTGGAACTATCTACAGCTATAGTAGAAGCTATAGAGATGAAAGCAGGAGGTACAGTATAATGAGTGCGTTAGCAAATATTTATGTATATTTAATTAGACAAGGCAAAAGAACAATCGAACAAGTTCCTGAATTTCTTAGAAAAGAAGTTGAGGAATTACTAAAAACTGAATAGGGGTGCTATATATGAAGAATCTTATTAACAATATTAGGTTCTTTTTTTATATAAATTTTTATAAGATTGGAGGTGGAGAAGATATGGCAATGTGTTATGTAACTTGTATAGTAGCAGGTGTAAGAACTTATGCACAAGTTCCAAGGTTCCTAAAGGCTAAAGTTAAGGAACTTTTAATATCTATGGAGCTTGAAGAACTAGTAGTTGAGTAGTTGAAAACCACTCTAAAGCTTGAGTTTTTTATTTGCACAGACCTGGGCAAGTCTTAAAACTGCCTATTTTAAAGAAAGGTGATTTTATGGATATGGAAATAGCAAACAGTGTTTTTGGATTTTTAAAGCAGTGTACGCAGACGGAGGAGAGCAGGATATTATTTATTCTGATGATAATTGCTTTTGTAATGATAGTGGACTTTATTACAGGAACGATTGCAGCAGTTGTGAATCCTGATATAGAATTTAAAAGTAAGGTAGGTATAAATGGCATACTAAGGAAGATAGGAAGTATGCTGGCCTTGATCGTATTTATACCTATAAGTGTAGTAATTCCAAATGGGGCAGGTACGGCACTAGTATATACTCTGTATATAGGATATTTGATGATAGAGCTACGCTCAATCGTTGAAAATCTAAACAAGAGTGGTACAGATATTAAGATATTTGCAAATATATTAGACAAATTAGGAGGTAAATAATGGAAGTAAATCACATAATAGAATTTGATGAAGAACTATACAAGAAAAATTTAGAAGATAACAGCTTTTATGAAGAAGGTGAGCTTGGTGGCTTATCTGAAGAAGATATAGAAGATTTGAAGAAAGAGGGTCTGATATAATGAATAAGATTATGTGTGGTGTACCTATATACGACTTTCCAGTACCTAGCTGGAATAAAAGTAAAAAGCAGACATTTGTCATGAATCCTGAAAAGATAGTAGTACATAATACCTATAATTCTGCCAAGGCTAAGAGTGAAGCTAGTTATATGGTGGGAAATTCAAACTGGACTAGCTTTCATAGTGTGGTAGATGAATCTGCTATATATGAGTGCATACCATTTAATAGAAATGCTTGGCACTGTGGGGCGACATATGGCAATAGGCACTATATAGGTATAGAAATAGCTAGAAGTACAGGAAATATAAGTGAATTTTTAAAGGCAGAAGAAAATTGCGCCAAGTATGTGGCTGCAATCCTAAAGGCTAAAGGATGGGGACTTGATAGAGTAGTTACCCACCAGTATTGTAGTGGTAAATACTGCCCTCATAAGACACTAGACTTAGGTTGGCAAAGATTTATAGACATGGTTAAAAAGTACATGGGTCAAACACCTGTGCAGGTAAATACTAATATATCTAAGGGTGGTTACTCGGTCAAGACTAAGACACCAGGAGATGTATTAAATGTACGTATGGGTCCAGGTGTAGGATATAGAAAAGTGTCATCCTATAGAGATGGGTCAAAGATATATGTCGAAGAAGTAGTAAAGAACTTAGAAGGGACATGGTATAAGATACCTAGAGTAGGCTATGTGTCAGCTAGGTATTGTGTAGGTATATAAATATAAGAGGGTGGCTATATGCCACCCTTATTTTTTACTATTTTTATTTCTTTTTTTTCTTCATCAAAAGTGACACATACCTCCCTATCTTCTTTAGATATTCCCATGGATTTTATCCAGCTAGTGGGTAACCCAATTCTGGTTGTGACACTTCCCTTGGAAGCAGTACCACCAGATGTGGTAAAGCCTACTTTCAAAATTCTCTTATCCATCTTTACCTCCTATTATTTTTTGATTTTTAAGTAAAAAAAACATATTAAAAATATTGCAGTTGGAAATGCAAATATTAAATTTTTTGTAGTACTTAAGGCTATAACGGATATTAAACCCAAAATAGAAATTATCAAAGTTTTGTTATTTTTCATTTATCAATTGGCATGAGTATGGTATAATACCCTTAAAGGGTGAGGGGCTAAGCCCCTCATAAGAGTTATTTGAAATGGTTTTTTATCGATTCTATAAACTGTATCAGAGTTATTATAGTAATTAGCCATTCAAGTAACTCTTTGTTTTTTTCTTGTTTTAACTCCTTTCTTTTTCTTTCTCTTTTGATTCGATTGTGTAATCTGTTACTCATGCTTCCTCCTTTCTATACTTATAGCATACACTATTCTGCCCGAACGTTCAATACTTTTTATGAAAAACTATAAATATAGTTTTTTGAGATGTCTTCTATCAAAAAATATGATAAAATATATTAAAAAGAACGTACGTTCTATATAAAAGGAGGAGATAAATAATGATAGACATTTTTAATTATAAAATCAAAAAAGGCGATTGTTTGGAATTAATGAAAGGAATTGAAATGGATGAATAGTATTTTGTGATTGCTAAAAACGAATTGGAGAATCATATAGTAATATGATGTTTTAATATAAATGGCAAAGAAATGGCAAAGAAAAATTATGAAGAGAGTTTTTTTATAAAAATAATAAAAATGAAAGCTAGCAATACCAATGCTTGCAACTGTGAAAAATGAGTACAAAAATTTTTTTCACTACATTACAATGGCAGCTCTAGGAGCTAAATAATAGATATATCAACGAGTAAAGGGAGTCTAGAGACTCCCTTTTTACCGTCTATTTTCAAGGGCTACTGGGTCTAAAAGTCTGACCTACATGATTTTTTTCTTCATTAATATAGGTAATTGATAAGTGCAGGACTTGTTGACTGGATTAGGTAATTGATCAGTGCAGGACTTGTCGACTGGATATTGAGCTTTAAGGCACCATTTGCTATGCAACTTAAATGAGTGATGATAGGGTTATTCTGATAACCTTGTTATCACTCATTTTTAATAGGCTAAAAAAACTAAAAATTCCAAATTGTATGTTTATAGATATATATGCTTATGGGTTAGAATGGTCTTGTAGGAAAGAGCTAGTCCTACAGATCCGGATCAATAACAAATAATATTTAGGAGGAAAAGTAAATGGCAGCAATCGAAAAGACAAGTTTGAAACTAAGACTAGAAAACGGAGTAGACAAGAACAACAAGAAAAAGTATGCAACAGTAGTGGTCAATAGGATAAACCCACAGGTAGGAGTAGAAGACCTACAGGCTATAGGTAGGGCAGTAGCTGGACTACAGACACTCAACCTTGTGGATATGTCTAGGGTAGAGACAAAGGCAATATAGCTAGTATTTAACAAACTATTCGTAAAAAGAGAGGAGAATAACAATGACAAAGGAAAAGTATTTAGTATTTTATTTTAAGAACGAGGACAAGGTACAGACATCTATGACACTACACAGGGTTAGAGAGGACGTATCAGAGGCCAATGTAAAGGCAGTGATGGACCTAATGGTTGAGAAAAAGGCACTGATAGTCAAGGGCAAGCCAATAGTAGAGGCTGTATCAGCAAGACTGGTCGATACATCAATAGAGGCTATGGATTTAATCATAGAATAGTGATTGCAAGATCAAGTCATACAACTAGTACAGAACGTAGGATTTCCGATAGCTATGTCTGTATACCTACTAGTCAGGATGGAGAATAAGATCGACCAGCTAGCAGATAGTATAAAATCACTGACAAGGGCTATAGAGACTAGTCTAGCAAGAAATTAAGTCAAATGATAAATATAATTACTATATTAAAAAAGAAACAAGCAAAAATAGACAAATAGTATGTTTTATTAATGTAAGAATGAATATTATCATAATAAAATAAAGTTGTCAATAAAAAAATTTTATAAAGGGACTAGGCTGGAACTACCGGCCTAGATCTCTTTAAAAAGTCAAAAATCTTAAAAAAAATAACAAATGTTGCATTTTAGTTTAATAATATTTAGAGATTTTGCAAAGACAAAACATTAGAAAACAAGTTATTTCACTAACCATGGTGACAGGTTGGATTTTATGTGATAAATTATAGTTGTTGGGAAGAGTAAATACCCCAAAAAGTATAAATAGGAGGTAACTTATGAACTTCGATGATCGAATCGGCGAACTTATGAGTATAATGTCAAGAGAACAGGATTTGATTAATTACCAAGTATTAAGAGAAAGTGTATTTAGGACGAGGCTGGACAAGAGGATATTTGTCAGTAGCAGACCCGGATTGCACAATGTAATTAACAAGATCAATTCAGAGTATCTGATAATACAGGCACATGAGGAGCCGGACTCGATCAACAAGGACGGAAGCTACACAGATGATCAGTCAAAAGAAGACCTAGAGAAGGCCTTGGTAGACCTAGCCAAGCAATATATAGATAGCGAGTACCTATGTCTATCTATGGCACTGAGGATGTCTAACAGGACCACACAAGAGAACATAGATGATATGGTCGAGTTGGCTGATGAGCATAGGGGAGAGCAGGTCAAAATAGAAAGCCTCAAATCGATGCGTAGTGGCCTACTGAGCTTGGTGGTCGATATATTTATCAATATGTATGGCTATAGCAACAAGGAGATAGAGATTCTCACAGGCTATAGTAATGAGTATGTTAGAATATTGGGAGGTGCAGGTTGCGAAATGGATATAGTGAACAGGTTCTTTTATATGTTAAAAAAGCTATTGAAGGACAAGATTAGGACGTCTATGGACTATATAATAGAGTACCAGTGTGGATATATCTTTTTAAGAGAGAGCCACCAGAGTAGGTATTTTATAGTACTAAGAGAGCTTGAACCAAAGAAACTATATGAGCTAGGCAAGATACCAGAGGACGTGTTAGATAAGGTATTTGACTGTTTCATGGAGATAAGCGAATCCAAAAAAGATAATCCTGAGACAAATCTAAAAACAGATAGTCTAAGGGCAAAAGCAGATGCGATAATACAGACTAACCTATCAGATCGTAAAAAGATAGGGAAAAGATAAAAGTCAAAATCAAAAAAATCAAAAGTAAAAAAGATAAAGCAAAAAAGTCAAAAGCAAAAAAGTCAAAAGTAAAAAGTCAAAAGTAAAATAAAATTATTGTTAGTATATACTCATTCCAACACGGTAAAAGGTTACATAAAATAAAAAAATGTAACATTTGTGAATATGAACCTTATTACCCCTACCCCCTCCTTACTGTGAGGGGGTTTGTAATTTATTAAACAAATAGTTAAAACTAGCCCAAAATGAATAAACAGCTTGTAATACTTGCAAAAATATACTATAATGGATAGAGAAATACATAAAAAAACAGACAAATTTCAAAAAAAGACTTGATAAAATTACAAAATTGTAATATTATTATAGTGTGAGAAAGATATAGTGACTAGTGGTCACTATTTGTTAAATAATGGAATGTAATTGAATAATATGTTGGGAGGAATTATAAAATGAAGAAACAAATAGCTGTTTTAATGGCTGCTGCTACTGCTGTAACAACTGTAGCTCCAGCAATAGCAAATGCTGCTGTGAATGAACATTTAGAAGTATCTGCTGATACAGTGTCTGCTAAAATAAAGGAAGCTTTAGGTAAGCAGTACAAGGTTACAAATAATGAAGGTATAGGTAAAGATGACTACAAAAAGACTGATGACATAGAGGATTATCAGAAGTCTCAGTATTTAGTTGTATTATCAGTTAAAAATGTAATAGCAGATCAGGAATCAAATGGTCTATTAAAGGATGCTGATGCAGCAGCTTATACTCAGTTTATCAATGATTCAAAAGTAAAGAAAGTTCAGAGTGGTCATGAGTACATAGTAACTGATGCTGCGAAGGCTTCTTCTTTAATAGAAAAGTTAGTTCTTAATGATGAGGAAGTAATCGTATCAATAGTTGACAAGGGAGCTAATAAAGATGGCGAACCAGTTGAAATTACAACTGATAAGCTAATAAAGAAAGTTGTAAATGATTCAAAGACTGAACAGAGATTTGCTGATGTTGCTAATTTCCTAGCTAAGTTTGTTAAGGTTGATGAATCTAACAATAAGAAAAATGTCAGCAATAATAAGGCTGGATTCGTAGAAGAATTAAAGGTTGATGGTAATAAATGGACTCTTGACACACCACAATACAATAATATTGAAAAGCTTGAAGCAAAATTAACAAGTGGTGCTGTAGTTAAGCTTGAGCCAGGTGATAAGGCAATTGATCTTCATGATGTTATGACAGACAAGGCTGAACTTAAGGTTACTGATGACAAAAATAACCGTTTAGAAGGAATAGAACAGTCAGCTTATGATAAGGTTACTGGATTTAAAAATCTTACTAGTGAAGATGGTAAGAGAACTCAGATAGATGTTCCGACTGGTGACACAGAAGTTTATGTATTAAAGGATATCGTGACTAAGGAAGTTAAGATAGAAGATGTGTTTACTAAAGATGGTGGCTATACTAAGGAAGGTGCAGATTTTGTAAATAAGTTGAAAAAAGCTGCAAAGGGAGATGGTATATTTAACCACGAAGGTACTAGCTATAGGGCTGATAAAGCTAGATTATCAGAGGCTTTGAAGGGTGCGAAAATTGTTAATAGAGATGGTAACTTTGCACTTGAGATTACTGTTGCTACAGTAGATGCAAATGATACTGCAAGAAAGATTAACCTTAAGATAGCTCTTACTAGTAAAAATGCAGCAGACCTTCAGGTTGTTAAGAATGATTTAATTACTCCAGTTGATGTGGTTGTAGGTAAGTTTACTAAGTTAATTGGTGCAAATAGATACGAAACAGCTATTGAAGTATCAAAGGAAAGATTTAAAGATGGTGAAGCTAAGTCAGTTGTAATAGTTGGTGGAGAGTCTGTTATAGATGGTCTATCAGCGGCTCCTCTTGCATCACGTTTTGATGCTCCGATTCTATTAGCTGATAAGAATGGATTAAGCAGAAATACTCTTGCAGAAATAGAGAGAGCTTGCGATAAACTTTACAATAAGACTGTTTATATAGTTGGTGGAGAGTCTTCTGTTCCTGCATCTGTTAAAAAACAGTTAATGGAAAAATATCCTAATGTAGTAGTTGAGAGACTTGCTGGTGCAAATAGATTTGATACATCACTAAGCGTAGCAAAGAAGTTAAAAGCTAATAATGCTATGAAAACAAGTGTGTTTGCAGTAGGCGGTGATGGTGCGGCTGATGCTATGTCTATAGCTCCAGTGGCGGCTAATAAATCAGCAAATATGGTTTCACCAGTCTTGGTTGTGCCGAAGGCTAGCGTTAGTAAGGATGTTAGAGATTTCTTAGGACAGGCTCGTGTTAGGAATATAGTAGCAGTAGGTGGAGAAGCTTCTATATCAACTCAAGCACTTAAAGATCTTAAGGCTGTAGCGACAAATCCAACAGTTGATAGAATATCTGGATCTAATAGATATGATACTAACCTTGCAATACTTAAGAAATACTATCCTTCTGATATAGCTATAAAGGGTCTAATAGTTGCAAGTGGAGCTAATGATAAGTTGGTTGATGCTCAGACTTCAAGTGTACTTGCTTCTAAGAAGGGTTATCCAATAGTGCTAGCAGATGGAAAGTTAAACGATGATCAGGCTAAATACTTAAAGGATAATAAGGAAGTTCTAAATAAAAATGTTAACCAGGTAGGTGGAGTTGTAGCGGCTGACTTTATGAAGGCAGTTGTTGATAGCTTAGGATTATAAGATTCTAAAAAATATATAAAATACTGATTTAAATATTAGTGGATTTTACAGGAGTGGTTTTACCACTCCTGTTTTTACGAGGGACAACTAAGCCTTGTCTAATACTGATAAATCTTATGAGAGTGACATATAGTTGAATAATACATGTGATAAGCATATAAAGTATGTATTGATAAAATATGGTTCTATGTCAAATAACGTTGGTGATAATTTAAATCAACAAAATCTATTAAATTATGCGGCAGCATCCATAGCAAACTGATAACTATGGATGTTGCCCTTTTGTATCTTATACCTTTCCATTAGCATTATCCGTGCCTTAAAATTCCTAAAGCTCCTATATCCGTAGGATACTCTTTTAATTACCTTTATCTTATTATTTTTACCCTCGACCATAGCATTCGTATAGTCATATTTTAATGAATTAATCACATACTTTCTAAGCTTTTTAAGGCTTTTTATGCTCTTCCTAAAACACATTGGTATTTCATCAGTCCTAGTATTTAGAATATCTTCAAGCATAGTCACATCGTTTTTAGAGATACTTAATAGGAAGTTTTGATAAAAATCATAGGCCTCTTTTAAGTGGGGAAATTCCTTTAACATATAGTATAATATATCAATTGAACTAGTCATATTTTTAAAGGGCCTATTCTTGTAAAAATATATCCTATTTAATTCCCAGTTTTTAGCAAGTGGTATTTTCCAGTATCTTTTCAGTACTTTATACTCTCTAGACCTGGTATTAAGCTTCTTCATCTCATTTATCCTTAACTTGTTTAGCTCCCTCGTCAAGAGCTGTACTATGTGGAATTTATCGACCACAATATTGGCATTTGGAAAGACCTTTTCGGCAAGATCAATATATGGCCTATACATGTCTGTAGTCACATATTCTACACTTTTTCTAACCTTCAAGGGATATGAATTAAAATACTCAAAGAGGTATCTTTGTCTCCTATCCGCCAGAATATCAAAAATATGACCGCCTTCTAAGTCAGTTAAATTTACACTCATAGACGCATCAACTGTATTTACTGACTTGAATTCGTCTATTGATAGAACCCTAGGAAGATAATTTTTTCCTCTCCTATCTTCAGTTAAACGGAGTATCCTGGCAACACTAGTAGGAGATACACAGTGTTCTCTTGCAATTAAGTCCATTGACTTAGTCTCACATAGGTTTAAAACTATTGACCTCTTAACATCATTCGATATGAAGCACCCCTTATCTACGATAGGCGTTTTGGCCATAAATGTTGACTCACAATGCTTACAGAAAAACCTCTGCTTTTTAACCATCAATATCAAAGGGTTTGTATTAACCCTATTAAAAAGTATTTTTACAGTCTGACTTCCATTTTTAGTTATGTCATAATTTTCATTGACTATACCGCACTTAGGGCAGCAAGTCGGTCTATATGAAAGCTTTCCCCTTAGGACTGTATATTCTATACCTTTAATATTTTCTTTTTCGTTACTTAAAATTACTAAATTGTTATCGTTAATTCCCAAGATTTCTGTTATACTAGCATTAGAATACATATCATTTCTCCTTGTTTTTTTATTTGTCGTAATTTAAATTATACATGAGATTTGATGTGTATTCTTCTTTTTTTGCGAAAAATTTAGCGTTGGGAGAGAATTTTTTCTCTCACCAACGCTAAATATTATACAACCTATAAATACGGCGTTAGTAAAAGGAATTAGACCTTCTTACTAACGCCATTATTTTTATTAACCTGCAAAGGCAAAGTATACAAACACCAATATACCAAGGCATATCCTGTATATACCAAAGGATTTAAAGCTGTGCTTCTTGATGTATGACATAAACATCTTGATGACGATTACAGACACTACAAAGGCTGTCACAGAGCCTACAAGCATGATAAACCATTCAAACCCTGTAAAGGCAAACCCTGCCTTGAGCAACTTGAGTAGGCTGGCTCCAAGCATGGTAGGTATAGCTAGGAAAAATGAGAATTCCGCCGCTATAAACCTAGATGTACCTAGTAGGCTAGCACCTATAATAGTAGATCCTGACCTAGATGTACCTGGTACTAGGGCTAGGACCTGAAACATACCTATCATCAGGGCTGTCTTGTAGGACACCTGAGAGAACTTTGTGATATTAGGTCTCTTGTGTCTTGATTCTAGCCATATCATTATGATACCGTATACGATTAGGGCTAGGGCTACAACTGTAGGATTGAAGAAGACCTCGTCGATTTTCTTCTCAAATAATACCCCTATCAGACCCGATGGTATGACTGCTATTACAACCTTAATCCACAGGTCCCACGTGGCCTTTCTAGCCTTTGGACCCTTATTCTTGGAGAAAGGGTTAAGTTTCTCAAAATAAAGTATTAAAACGGCTAATATGGAGCCGAACTGTATGACGACTAAGAAAGTATCGACAAACTTTTTGCTTCCTGCCAAGTGTAGGAATTGGTCGACCAAAATCATATGTCCTGTACTAGAGACAGGCAACCATTCTGTGATTCCTTGGACTATACCGAGGAATATCGCTTTAAAAATTTCCAACAATTTATTACCTCCCATTTCTATAATATATTTAGTTTACAGTATTGGTTTCAAAAAAACAAGTATCCAGGACTATTAATAAGTTAAATTTA
>NZ_ADJN01000064.1:0-43589 GCF_000178095.1 Peptostreptococcus anaerobius 653-L
AGTATTAAAGAGATAAATATTTTTCTCATAATAAGAATACCTATCTATTGAATAACGTTAAGGAATACTGCAAGTGCAAGAATACCGCATATAAGCAATATCCATAGGCTACTAATAACCATCCCAATAATGTTTACAACACTTCTGCTATCGTGATTTTTAACACAGACAACGGATAGTGCAAACCCAACCAATACAGATACTATATTTGCACCTGCCCAGACCGAACGCACTCCATCAGACAATGTAATGTTCAGCAGGGATGGGATAAAAGTTGTCAACGGCAATATACTAATGACAATTGCTGCTATACTCAGTTTTTTAAATTTTTTATTTTCCATAATCGTATTACCTCATTTCTTTTTTTCCAAAGCGTGTTACCGCCACTATAAGTACCGAAGTAAAAATCAATATCGCACATGGTAAAAACGGAAATAGCTGAAAAGCTGTACTCTCACTTCCTACACTGAAATCATGTAAAGAACACGAAACCAAATAGCCGCTATAACAATAGGGATAAGCAATCCAAAGTGGTGTATTCGCTACTAAGACACTGGGAATAACCAACAATAGATTAAATCCGACAGAAAGTAGCGTCTTGCTAAACAATACTGTAATTGCCCACATGATTGCTATACTCGGAAGCATAGTAAGAAACAGATCAACGCTCCATTTCAGCAAATACATGATAGGTAATGCTTCCGTAATTCCTGCACTTTTCGTTGCAATCAATCCTCCAACAACAAATACACCAAGAAACACAACCATTTCCATGAACAAATAGAATAGCAACACACAAAATTTTGCGGCAGAAAGTGCATATCGGCTAACAGGCAACGCCAACATTTTTAATATTCCGTTGTTTCCCGTTTCACGTCCTGCAAGCATTACGCAAACAACAATCATACTAAATGGGAGTAAATAATAGGCATATACTAATGCACTTTGAATAAACATTGCCGCCCAGGCATTGGTGTATTCGGGTGTAAAATAGCTTTGCAGATTTGCGACACCAGAAGCTACTACCAATATCGGAGCAATGAAAATCAGAGGAACAATTTTACTTCTCTTAACTTTCATAAATTCAATTTTAAGTAATTCTAAAAAACTCATATCGGCACCTCCTATTCATAACGCAGATTTTTTGCTGTCCATAATCCTGCAAAAAGCAAGACGGCTGTCTCAATCAATGCTATTATTACAATAGTCATATCTGGCTTTGCACTCGTCGCAACGGCAGGCTTCAGCATAACTACAAACGGATGGACACATAACCATTTTATATTTGATGTCGCTAACGCCATTCCGCTTAAAAAGCCTGCCACTCCAATGCCAAGAGGTATCCACATATTTTCAAATCGAGAGGATATGAAAAGCATAAAAGCTAATACAGGCATTGATGTCGTAAAAGAATATCCTGCAAAAGACAACAATGTTCCAAGTTCAAATGTTCCCTCTGGCAAATCTGTCATTCCAATTTTGGCAAGAGCTAAGTGCTGCAAGCCTATGGCAAATGAAAGCATGACCGTCAAAATTAAAAACTTGCAAAAATACATAGCAGGAACACTCATTGGCAGCATATACATCTTTTTCACGGCACTTCCCTTAAATTCCATGTTATATATGATACAGGAAGCAACGATAACGCCAAACATATTTAGCACCATAATCATGCCATAAACCTGCGTAAGAAGAACATCCATAGGAGCTAACGGCAAATTAAGCAGCGTATCTTTCCGTACAATAAAGTTTACAAGTGCGTATGCCGCACCCAAAATTCCAACCGCAAGCATTAACGGAATAACGCCTGTTCTTTTTTCTTTCCGAAGCTCAATAGATAACGCTCTCATAATATTGCCCTCTGCTTTCTGCTTGCATTATCTTTATCTATCATACTCAGAAACATATCTTCCAGATTATCAGCGGCAAATCCAGACTGCATTGCGTTCTGCCGTAAACTATCCAGACTACCCTCAAAAAGCAGACGCCCATGATTAAGTATTCCTATATCATCTGCCATCAGCTCAATTTCAGACAGCATATGAGAAGAAATAAGAATGGTACAATCATAAAGGGCGGGTAACGACTTAATCAGATTTCGGATTTCATGTATGCCAGACGGATCAAGTCCGTTTGTCGGCTCATCCAAAATCAAAATAGGGGGTCTGCCAAGCAATGCACCTGCAAGTCCTAATCTCTGCTTCATACCCAACGAGTATTTTTTAGCAAGGCGGTCGCCAAACTCAGAAAGACCTACCAATTCTAATGCGTCCTCAACAGCACTTTTAGGCAATCCCAAAATACACCTTATAATATCCAGGTTTTCTCTGCCTGTTAAGTTTGCATAAAAGGATGGTGACTCAATGAAAGAACCTGTTTCTTTCAAGATGGAAAGACGGTCATTCGGAAACTGTTTACCGTCAATTTCAAAGCTGCCTGTTGTCGGGGTGGTAAGCCCTAAGAGCATTTTCATTGTAGTAGACTTTCCTGCACCGTTCGGACCTAAAAAGCCGTAAATACTCCCTTTTCGAATATGCAGTGAAACATCATTGACAGCAACAAAAGATTTGTATTTTTTTGTCAACTGCTCTGTTTTGATAATATAGTTGTTCATAGCAACATCTCCTTTCTGTCCTTATGGTACAACACCAACCTTGTGGCAACCTTCTATCCACCTTACATTTACCTTACATTCATTCGCACATTAGGAAATTTCAAAATTCTATGCTATAATATTTAATTAGGAGGAAGGTATCTGTATGAATTTTGAATATTTGAAAGATAAACGCCTGTTGCTTGTAGATGACGAGCAGGAGCTTTTGGATATGGTTGTGTCTATTCTGAATGAGGAAGGATTTAACAATATTGCCACCGCAAAAACCGTCAAAGAAGCACTTGTCTTAGCAGACAATTTTCAACCAGAATTTGCTATCCTTGATGTAATGCTACCAGACGGTAACGGCTTTTCTTTAATGGAACAGTTAAAGCAGAAAGGCGAATACCCACTATTATTTTTGACAGCCCGTGGAGAGGACGAGGATAAATTCAAGGGGTTTGGTCTTGGTGCTGATGACTATGTCGTCAAACCATTTTTACCAAAGGATCTAACATTCCGTATAATGGCTATTCTACGAAGAAGCTATAAGGACGAAAATCCTCTTGTAAAATTGCAAAACAGCGTAATTGATTTTGACCGTGCAGAGATAATCAAAGGCGGAGAGCATATCGCTCTAACGGCAAAAGAGCACGACATTTTGGCTGTTTTATACCGCAATGCAGGTCGGATTGTAACAATAGATGCTCTGTGTGAAGCAGCTTGGGGCGAAAATCCATTTGGATATGAAAACTCTTTAATGGCACACATACGCCGTATCCGAGAAAAAATAGAGGAAAATCCTTCACAACCTGTTTCACTGATAACAGTAAAAGGATTGGGATACAAGCTGATTGTGGAGGGCAGATAACATGAACAATTTGCCTAAACTTATATGGCGTTTTACGGGTATTCTTTTGTTGAGCTTCGTGCTGTTGGTATTTGCTAATTTTGCTATATTTGCATCCCTTATGGTTTGGCAATCGCCATCTGTTGCTGACTCGCCATATAATGTGGCAACACAGACAGGCAAGGCGTTTCAAATAACCGAAAGCGGATATACATTGCAGGAAGATGTTTCCACGCAGTTAAAAGAACAAAATATATGGGCCTTTGTTGTTGATAACGATACCTTGCAAATCGTGTGGAAAACAGAAAATGTTCCCGATACAATACCTGCTAATTACTCATTGTCTGATATAGCTGATTTATCTGTCGGGTATCTCGATGGGTATCCTACTTACACGGGCGAAACAGAAAATGGCATTGTCGTTCTTGGCTATCCTAAAGACAGCTTTTGGAAACATACAAGTGCGAGTTGGAACTATAACTTTTTTGCCCACTTACCACAAATCGTTTTCATTGTTTTTGCTGTTAATATTGCGGTTATCCTGCTGATTTATGTGGTAGCAAATATGAAATTCTTAAAACCTGTAAAACCAATTACAAAAGGCATACAAGATTTGTCTATCGGTGAGCCTGTTCATATTTCAGAAAAAGGTCTGCTTTCTGATATTTCTGCCAATATCAATCGGACTTCTAATATATTGCAGGAACAGCGGCAACAGTTAAAGAAAAAGGAAACCGCAAGAGCGGATTGGATTGCAGGAGTTTCTCATGACATCAGAACTCCGTTATCTATGGTTATGGGGTATGCAGGTCAACTAAAGGACGATGCAACTTTGACTTCTGAAGAACGACAAAAGGCAGAAGTCATTGTAAGACAAAGTAAGCGTATACAGAACTTAATCAATGACCTTAATCTTGCGTCCAAATTAGAGTACAATATGCAGCCGATAAATCCTGCAAAGCAAAATCTAATTGCTATTGTTCGGCAGGTAGTTGTTGATTTTATCAACATGGATATTGAGGACAAATATCCGATTGAATGGGAAACAGACGAAGCCTTAACCATATGCCCTGTAAAAGCTGATAAGGACTTACTAAAGCGAGCGATTAGCAATCTCATTCAAAACAGCATCAATCATAATGAACAGGGCTGTAAAATCTATGTCAGCGTTACGGCTGACAGCGGCATATGCACAGTAGGTGTTTCTGATGACGGCGTTGGAGCTACTAACGAGCAAATAGAAAAGCTCAATAATGCTCCGCATTATATGGTCTGTGACGAAAATACAGCTGAGCAACGCCACGGTTTAGGACTTCTTATCGTAAAGCAGATTATATCAGCACACGACGGAACAACCATTATCGAGCATAGCTCCTATGGCGGTTTTTCAGTAAAAGTCACATTGCCAATACAAGAATAAAAGCAGAGCCGATGCACTGTTTATAGGTGCATCGGTATTTACATATGAGCTTTTATCTCTTGTATATAGAAATTATATCTCTTATTGTAAGAGATTTCAGACCGTTCAATAAGAACTCTCATTTCTGTAAAATATAATAGAAATATTATATTGGTTGATTGTATAATCAATTTGTACAACTAAATAAAAAATGATTCATTGCGAATCCTGTGTTAAAATATAAGTCACAACACAAATACATACACTCCTTGTATCAGCTAAAACACATTCACCACTTATAAGTTTATGCGTTCCTATAATATTATTTGTGGTATCTCCATTTATTGGTAGAGTATTACCGTTTGATTGCTTTTTCAATATAACACCAGATCAGTTAATAAATGTATATAACTGCATTAAGATACCATTATTGTATCAATTTTTAGGGAATGTAGTTATGCAGATACATATGATAATAGTGATGTATTCGATTATTGTAATGCTATCTCTCCCCCTCTTTCCCATGATAATTTTCATAGTTTTTCCTATATTGAACAATGTCAGAAAATTGTTCTTTATTCAAAGAATACTCTTGCATAAGGGTATTCTTTTTTTACTTATTGCCATTCAATTTCGTGAGCTTTTATAGGATCAACCTCTCCTGGCAGAAAAGATTGAATTAAATGCCTAGCTAGAACTGTACCTTTAGTATCATTGTCTTCTCTAGTTTTCAAAAATTGAATATGTGCAGTAGATGGTTGTCTTCCTTTGTAATTAAGGGATTTGTTTGAATTCATTATACCAGCTTCTATTCCTCAGGATGACAGTGCTGTCGATGCTGTCCTCGACAGTAGTTTTCGGATTCGCTTTTTAATCAGAAATATCAACTCGAAAAGCCTCGATTAAGGAAACTATCCGCCTAAAATTCTAATATCAAACAAGCCTAGCCACAAAGGCTTATAGCTTTACAAGCAATTATTAGACAAGGTAAAAGTGGATGCCCCCATCAAAAGATGGGTCACATCCACTAGCAAGTATTATTTCGTCCAGATTTATTCAAGCCTTGACTTAATTTAGAAAAATATTCACCCTATTTTTTATTCTAACTTTGAATTTTACAGCGTACAAGGACTCTAGATTTTCCACCTAGGGTGCAAGTAAATAAGCTTAGGTCCCAATCTCCTGCCACAAGCTCATTTATTTGATCCGGCCTAATAATTTCTACATCTTCTACCTCATAGATGAAGTGATTATCATTCATATCTACAAATTCAACCTTATCTCCTTTATCAAGCCTATGAAGATATCCAAAGTGAGCATTATAGTTATGGGCAAGGATTATCATATTATTTTCATATACACTTCCCCTGTACCTTGCTGGAGATATCCTTATTAAGGGATATGACCAATCACTAAGGATGGACAAGTCCAGGGAAAGTTTTTCAATTTTGAGATAACCTATATAGTCTAAGCCATTAATTTGCCTGGTTGGCATCTCCATTTTTGGATTTTCTATATAATTATTTTGTGGACTAGGTTTTTTCCCAACTTTCTCTTTAAGTTCTGTTACAATTTTTTCCGTCCTCACTTTAGCCTCATAATCTTCTCTAAGATTATGAGCAAAAAAGATAAAGGCTAACAAGATACAAGCTCCTCCAAAATAAAAATATATGTTCTTTCTAAGCATTTCTTTTTTTCCTTATTAGGACAAAGCCTGCTACTAGAATTAAACTTCCTCCTATGACTTTTATAAGAGTAATCCCTCTAGCTCCTGTTCTCGGCAATTCTACACCCGGTACATTTCCTATAATATAAGTATCTATGCCCTTGACTGTTTTTTTTGCTAGGGCTATCCCTTTTTCATTTGTTATAGTAGTTTTTCCTTGTCCATCTACTTGGATTTTCCAGAAGGCATTTTCTGAAATAAAACCATCTGGAACTTTTGTTTCTACTAAAATATATTTACCAGGCTTGATAGACCTAACTTCTACTTTTCCATTCCTAGCTGACTTAGCTATAAAGACTTCACCATTCTTATTCCAATTGTCGTCAGAATTATAAATAGTAAACTCCGCACCAGGCAAGGAATCACCCGTTTTTGAATTTTTCTTTATGATATCAAAGTTTGAGATGAAATATTTATTTTTTATTGTACTTGTAATAGTTTTATCTTTTTCTACATTAATAGTTTGTTTGGAATATTCCACTGTGAATTTTCTATCTAAATCAATTTCTTTAATATCTAACCTAGCTCCTGCTGGTAAATTCTTTATCAGAACTCTTTCACCATTACTAATTTTAAAGCTTGCTTTGCCATCACTATCAAATGTAATAGTAGAATTCCCGTTTGGAAATTCACACTCAAATTCTCCAGAGACTGCCCTGTCCTCACCATTTAAGTCTTTTTTTCTCAGAGTCAACTCTACAGAAAATTCTTTATTTTCCAGTTCATTCTTTTCTTTTCCAATTAAGTTTGTCAATACTTCTTTTTCGATTTCTATATTGCCAGTTTTAGTTTCATTTTTTATATTAAGAATACCCCTATTATTTCCTCGATAAATCATATTGCCACTTTTATCAGATTGAATTAAATCGCTGGCATTATCAGTATAAGATAAATTCACTGTGTTTGGTCCGTTAGACTTGTAATCATAAGGAAATTTATAAGGTGTTATTACTTCTTCTATCTCGTAAGTTCCCCAAGGCAGATCTCTTAATGTCATAGTTCCATCATCATCAATTTCTGAATCGCTGATGATTTCATTAGTTTTTTTATCTATTATCTTAAATCTTGCTCTTCTATCTCCGAGCAATTTGCGGTTATTTTTGTCTACCTTTTTGATTTTTAAGTCATATAGAAGTCCTCTGACAGAAGGCTTTGGAAATTCAGCTTGATAATTTGTGGATGAGTTTGTATTTTCCCAAGTCCTTTTATAAAATAATTTTGCATAATCCGATGTAAAATACGCTCCTCCATCACTCGCAGACCTTTCCATGTTGTTGGCACAAGGATGAAATCCAGGTTTTTTTACATCTAATTTAACCTTATAAACAAGTTGAGCTACATTATAATAATAGCCTGTAATTGGACTTTGTTGGTGAGTAATCTTTACATTAGGATTTTCTTTTATATTCCATTTTATTAATTTGTTTTCCTTGTCATAAGCCACAGAACCATCAGCATACTCTTGACCATCATATATTAAATAATCTCCCAATTTGTCATCAACATATTCTAATTGTGCAGGAGGGACTAGATAATAAACTCCCGCTTGTTCAAGAGCGTCTAGATTTACAGTAAACGATAAATCATTGCCCTGTAAATTAACAGACTTCGATGTTAAAAATACAAGTCCGTTAACAGATATAAAACCTGTTGCATTATTACAGTTAGGTACTTCTCCATAAAATTTCATTTTCCTAGTAGCAATTTTGCGATTATTTCTTTCAAAATACACAGTAGCATGATAAGTCCTACCTCCATTATTTGGATTAGCATTTACTTTCCCATGCCTTCCCTTTATACTAGTTATGATATCTCCTATATCATTTCTATGATATTTATTTGAGGTAGTTATTATAAAATCCGCTTCTTGTAATAAACTATCCCAACCTACTCTTTTTGATATACTTAAATATATTTTGAATTCATTTTCCACATCTGTTGGAACAACATTTTTTTGAATCCAAACATCTTCGTAATCCCCAAAAGCTGTAAATCCCTTTTTATCCCTTTGAGAATTCCCCTTGTATATTTGGCTTACTATCTGCCATCGATTCTTCCCATTTGTTCTCAAGTTTATATTATTATAATTTGTGTAAAAACTATTAGAATAGAGGGCTGGTATATATCTAATATCTTCATCTATTTCTTTTGTGCTTCTTACAGAGTACTTATCTTCCTCGTTTTCGCCTTCTACGACAAGTTTTAATAAATCTTCCTCTTCTAAATCCATATTATCCTTGACTCTAATAATAAATTTTATTTTACTATTATCTAAACTATTATTTTCCAATATTAGTTTATTATTCTTATTTTCTTCTACGGATTCATTCTTTATAGTTAGATGCTCATCTTCTAATGAATAATATGCCTTTATATTTCTCAATTCTCCTAGCACGGATTGTATTTTTTCAAAAGCATCTTTATTATTTGAAAGATCACCCTGATTGTCTTTTATATAAGAGTCGATTTCATTTAATATCTCTTCTATTCTTTTTTCTTGAGTCTGTGTAAATAACTCTTTGACTATTTCTATGTTCTTAGTAGGATGTAGGGATAGGGTCTTAATTACTTTATTATTTTGTGATTCTAGGCTTAATTCAAAATAACCCTTCTTACCTTCAATTTCGCTAGCTGTTAATTCTGTATAATTAATTTTATTATCGCTTTTATCAATATCTAAGTCATAATGATCTTCTTTATTTTGCCTATCAGCTAAATCATCTTCATTGTCTAATTCATCAGAATTTCTTCCATTAGGAGAATCGTTATTAACCTTATCTTTATTGCTAATAATAAGCCTATATTTTTTAATAAGTTCTTTGTCAGCTTCTGATAATTTTATTTGCTCTTGTATTAAATCTTGATTTGTTTCTTCATTTGAATCTTCTCTTATTTGATCATCCATATTAGAATCTATATCTGACTTGCTATCATTTACAATATCATTAGCACTTACATTCGAATTAAATACATTTTGAGAGTTGTTTTCTACATAATCACTAGCAAAGACTCCTGAAAAATGAGAGAATAGCATGATTATAACTAAAAATATATTTAATAACTTGGATATTTTATATTTCATTACCTTCTCCCTTTCTCTTTTCTTTGACGTATCCTATTACAATACTAATAATCCCCATGCCTGATAGAAAATATACAGGCCACCATAATTGTCCAGTTTGTGGTAACATAGGTGGTTTTTTAAAAGCTACTTGTTGAGGAGTTGGGGCTGGTTTTGGTAAAGTAGCTGGGAGATAAATATTTGTAATAACAAAGCTATTATCGTAATTCTTAACTTTGACTTCGTATCTTTTTCTATTAACATTTTTCTCAACTACTGTCCATGACACGCTAGAATCAAGGTTCTTCCAAACATAAGTCCAATTATTGTCTTTGTTTAGCCTTACACTCTCTTTTGATTTTCCATTGCCCAATAGTTCCACTTCTATAAAGCCTGGTCTTTTGTTTTCATAACCATCATCATCCCAAACCTTCAAGACATCTAGGTCTATGGTCTTTTTGGTGCGAGTTTCTTTTGTAAGTTTAGGATAGGCCCTTGATTTATCTAAATATATGCCTGTTTCTGTATCCTTTTCAGGAAGTAAAACAACGAAGGGATTACTCATATACTTGTAGGAGCCTGTAAATAAATCCTCTCCAACAATAAGATATAGACCCTTGTTTACTTTCACATTCAATAAGCCCTTATCGTCGGTTTTTCCCTTACAAAATGCTTTAACCTTGTCTTTTTTTACATATCCTTTCAAGGTATTAGCATATTCATTCCACTGACTTTTCTTAACTTTATCATAATTTATGGGATATTTACTAAAGTCTTCACTCAAGCTGATATTGTTGTTTTTATCAATATTTCCTATTTTATATATGCTAAATTCAGCATCCTTTATGCCATCACTTCCATCTGTATAAGAAATTGTAAAATCTATTTGTTCTGGAGAATTAATATTATTACTCGCGTAAACATTTTGAAAATTAAAAGCAATGCCAAATAGCAATACAAAAAGACACAATAGCTTGCTTTTATTTATTCCTTTCATTTCATTTATTCCTCCTCCAAATTTTTAAGTATATCCATAACTATTTTTCTGATAAACTTTTTTCTTTTTTAAGATATATGAAATCTTTTATTATAGATAGAATGATTATAATAATCAGACCAAACATTAAAACTAGTTTAAGGATAGTAAGAAACATGTTTTTCTTAACTTCGTTTCTTATTGTTTCATCCTTTGATATGTTTGGCGAACTAATTCTTTCTCCTCTAACTAGTAGTCTATGAGTATTTATTCCATATGGCGTACAAGTGAACAATGTTACATAGTCTTTTCCTGCAGAAACTTTTAGAGGCTCTACATTTTTGGGTAGAACTGTTTCTTTAAGGATTACTTGATAATATAAATCTTCACCTAAGACCGATACTATAAACTTATCTCCAAGATCTAATTTATGTAAATCTGTAAATAGTTTTGCACTTGGCAAACCACTGTGAGTTGACAAGCAAGCATGAGTTGATGCTCCACCGACAGGCAAAGATGTGCCAGGCAAGTGACCCACCCCCTTTTGGATAACTCCTTCATTTACCCCATGATAGATGGGAAGATAGACCCCTATTTTTTTTATTTTAAGAAAGCCCATCATCCCATCATTAAAAGGATTTAAATTTTCTTTGTAACCATGAACTAAATTCGGATAATAAATAGCATCTTTTTCTTCAAAAATCTTTTGATTGTATAAACTAGCCTCATCTTTGATTTTTTGAATGTCAATCTTGGCAAATTCATCTAAAGATTTCTCATAATTTATAATCCCCCTACTCTGCGTAAAATTATTTACATAATCACTTATATTAGGGTAGAAAAAGATAAGGAAGCCTATTACAAGTAAAATTTTTAGAAAAATAGATTTCTTCCTCTCCATAATTTTTCTATGAGAAGGAATTAAATTCCTTCTCATATTACCTTTCTTGTAATTTAATTTTTCTTCTAATTAGGCTTAGTGCTGCATAAAGAATTACTGCTCCACCAATCAAAGCAAATAACTTAGTTCCTGCTCCACCAACTTTTGGTAGTTCTGTACCTGAACTATTCTCTACATCAGAAGTTGCTTCCATAGTTACTGTGTCTGCTGCATTAGAGCCATCTTTCAAGACAACTTCTTTTTCTTCTGTAAGTAAGTTGTATCCGTCTGGTGCTTTTGTTTCTTTTAGCTTATAAGTTCCAGCCTTTATTCCTGTAAATTCGAGTTCACCCTTCTTATCTGATGTTAAAACTGTTGCTTGATCTAAATTTTCAACCCATGAAACTTTCTTTTCATTATTTGCAGTATCTAGCTTGTAGAATTTTCCGTCAGAGTTTTTAAGAACAAATTGTGCACCTTCAAGTTTTTTAGTTTTGTCATTCTTAGCACATTTTGTAACTTTGATTTTTCCTGAATATATTTTTACCTTTTCTTCTGGAGTCTTATCCTTAGTTTCGCCATTCTTAGGGTCGTTTGAAAACTCGACATGAGCCTTGTTTTCTTGACCTTGATTACCAAGAACAAAGTCCTTGTTTACTGTTGTATCATAAGTAAGCTTTATGTCTTGACCAACTATAGCAGAACTTTTTTTCACAAGCTCTAATATATTGAATGTAACACTTAAATCCTGACCACTTACAGCCTTTGTAATATTTGCTGTATTATCAACTCCACCAATTGTAACTTTGATGCTATTTGCATCAATACTTAGGCCCTTTGGAAGTGTATCTTTTAGAACATATTCATACTTCTTATAACCAGTTGGATCTGGAACTTTTCCTGTAATTGTGAAGCTTACCTTCTCGCCATAATCTGCAGATTTTGATTTTGCTTCCTTTTTGATTGTTGGATAAATTCCCTTCACTGTAACTTCACCCGTAGGTTTAGTAGATGTTAGAGAAACTATAGAACTTTGACCCGTAGCAGCTTCAGATGCTCCTTCTGGATGAACTAAATAATATCCAAGGTCTAAGCCTGTAAATTTTAATGTCTCACCAGTTGCTTTTTGAACAGCTTGTCTTTTTTTATCAGCTATTTCACCCATTGCAGTTTTTGCAAATTTTGCCACATTATCATCAGTAATGTTTATATACTTAACCTTCCCATCTACTACAATAGGATTAAGGCTGTTATTTGAATTATTTTTATCAACTATAAACTCTTTACCATTTCCTTTAGCGAAAAAATCTTTCCATCCATCTGCTATAGTATAAGATACATTGTCATCTTTGTAAGTTAAGTCAAATATCTTATAAATTCCATAAGTCTTATCCTTAGTTGTTCCATTTACAGTTATCGAACCATTGCCTGCAGCGAAAGCGTTATTTAGCCCAATACTTGTCAACAAAAGAGCAAGTGCAAGCATCATTCTCAATATTTTTTGAATCCTATCTTTCATATTTCCTCCTTAATTAATTAATTTTTTTGATTTTAGAGCTTTATTGTATAACTAAGTCGCTTTATCGTAATAGTTTAAGCAATTCATAATTAACCTCCTTACGCTTAATTTAGTGTTGATAACACCGTTTTTTTAATTTTAGGTGTAGAAAAAAGTATCAGCTATAAAAGATAAGTAGCTTCATTTATATACATCCCATTGCTTGCTTTGATAATTTGAGTCGCATTTAATTTGATAGGCTACCGTTAAAATTAGAATTTTTCGGATTCCAGATAAAACATTGCAATTTCAAATAAAAATAAAAGTGTACAAATTGATATTGCAATTTACGACTTTATTTGTATCCATCTTCTCAAGGATATTAATGGATGTCTGATATCTATCTTTCCCATAAACTCTATCCAAGGATAACTCTGAGGAAGATTCACTAGCATATGTATTTACTGATATTAAGCTTGAAAAAGTAATACCCGTCGCTAATAACAGTGATATGCTTTTCTTACTGTTTTATATTTTTGTATTCA
This sequence comes from Peptostreptococcus anaerobius 653-L, assembly GCF_000178095.1. Lineage (NCBI taxonomy): Bacteria > Bacillati > Bacillota > Clostridia > Peptostreptococcales > Peptostreptococcaceae > Peptostreptococcus > Peptostreptococcus anaerobius. Next base: position 13,529 of record NZ_ADJN01000064.1, read on the forward strand.
TAATACCTCATACCACCAATAAAAAATTTTAGAGAATAATCTCTAATAAAATTGTAGTCCTATTAATATTGATTGTCAATATTAATTAAAAATAAAAATGATTGTTTCTTGCAAAAGTAAATTCCACCATGATATAGAATTTGCTTTTATCAAATACACTTTATTTGTATATGGAATTTACTAGTTCATAATTCAAATGTATCATAAGTTTATAGTTGCATTCCATTGATTTATGAGGAGGAAATTATTATGAACACACAAAAATATTTAACTCTTGAATCAAGAAATATAAAGGTAGATAAATCCTGTCGTATTAACCGTACTTTTAAGGATTATAAAGACTATATGACTAATCATCCTGACCTTCCAGCGCAACAAATAGATTCTGTTGTAGGTATAAAGGGTGGTCCAGTATTGCTTACTATACACTTTGTAAAACAGGAACTACAACTTGCATTTTTAAGAGAGTCTAACAACTCAAAATCGCTTACTGACATATTTAAAAATCTGTACTCTAAAATGGGTTCTGATGCATCTTCTGACATATTTCCAATTTTGTTAGCAGATAAATAACAAAACCGAAATCGGTTTTAATTCAATCAAATTGTACAATTAGGATCATTGAAAATGCAACTATGATATATCTTCACTAGGGATGGAATTTACAATTTACGAAAAAAACAAGTGAATCCGACTCCTAATTAGTATGTATAAAATGCTTCCAAAACTTTACTTCTTAGAGTGTATTTTAATACTTTTCTATTGAAAAGTCAGGGCTATTGTCTTAACAAAGAAAAAGAGATTCCAGTAAATTATACATTTACATGAAATCCCTTTGTTTCAAGCCTTTTATACAGTTTTAATCGTTTGTTTTTGACAGTAGAACTACAGTCTCCACATGTGTTGTCTGTTGAATAGGAACACAATTTATTAACCTCGTTGCTTGACTGAGAATACAATTTATCGCCATCATTTTCCTCAACAACCTTTGCATTTTTTCTTCTGCTCTTGAATAATCGTCCGTTTTGAGAATCCTTTTTCCCTGTCTTATATATGATAGTAATCATTGCAGGATCAATATCACCATCATCATTTGTCCCACCGATTACAATTTTGTCTACTATACTTTCAAATACTGTCCTATCAAACTCTTCAAGATATTTATTAGACTCCAGTAACTTCTTAAACCCCTCAAGCCTTTTCTTCAATGCTTTTTCATCAGTCAGTGTTACCTCTAAAGTCCTCTTTTCTTCGAGCAATTTTTCCTTGCTTATGGCTATTTCATTATATTTCTCTTGATATATCTCCATACTGATTGCTTCATTAAGTCTTAATTCTACAAGGTCTTTTTCTTTCTTCAGTATTTTATCAAGTTGATTGCTTATTTTCTTCAAGTCCTTTGCTAAGCTATTATCTTTTAGCTCTTCTTCCACAGTTTTCAAGAACTCATTTGTAATTTCTACATTATTGTGGCATACCTGACGATAGCTTTCCATAAATGCTTTTTCTATAGCTTCTTCCTCAATGCCTTTGCTATGTGGACAATATTTCTTTCCGTTTTTTGTTGCATTAACACATTGCCAAATTACCTTTGTATATTCAGAGCTTGAATGCCAATTTCTTCTTGAAAGCATGTGTCCACAAAAACCACATTCAAGCATACTGCTAAAGGCGTATTTTCTTGAATACTTTTCTCTTTTGCCACCATTGTTAGCAACAGTATTTCTATTTTTTGCTCTTCTTAATCTAATCCCCTGCGCCTTTTCAAAATCTTCTTCAGAAATAATAGGTTCGTGATGATTCTCAATATAGAATTTATCTTGTTCTCCGAAGTTATCCAATCTTCTTTTTGAAATAGGATCAACAGTAAATGTTTTGCCCATAAGAAGATCGCCCTTGTATTTTTCATTCTTAATGATTCCTAAAACAGTGGTTTCAGTCCACCTCTTATGCCCTCTTGGTGATAAATAACCTTGTTCTTCAAGCTCTCTGGAAATAACCATCCCACCAACACCTTCAAGGTATCTCCTGAAAATATATCGTACAATCTCAGCTTCTTTTTCATTGACGGAAATACTCTTGGTCTCCGGATCATAGTCATAACCTAAGCAGCCTTGAAACCCGACCATTTCTCCTCTTTCCATCTTCATTCTCAAGCCTTTTTTAACATTGGCTGAAATATTTTCCACTTCCTGTTGAGCGACTGAACTTAAAATAGTCAAAAGCAATTCGCCATCCATCGTTAATGTATTGATATTTTCTTCTTCAAAAAATACTGCAACATTGTATTCCTTCAGCTTTCTAACATATTTCAAGGTGTCTAAAGTATTTCTTGCAAATCTTGATATAGATTTTGTAATTACCATATCTATATCTCCGTTCATACAATCATTGATTAATCTTTGAAAATCAATTCTTCTGTCAACCTGTGTGCCGGTTATTGCTTCATCAGCATATATCCCCGCAAGTGTCCACTCATTATTTTGCTTTATAAAATCTGTGTAGTGTTCTACTTGAGAATTATAGCTGTTAATTTGATCTTCGGTATCCGTGCTGACTCTGCAATAAGCTGCTACCCTCTTTATTGAGCGCTCTACACAGCCTGATGCAGTTCTTTTCAGTGTGGTATCACCTTTAATAACTTTTACATCTCTTTTCACTGCACCCGCCTCCTTTTTTTGTATCTTTCTATGCAGTTTTATTATACCACACTTCCAAGACATTATAAATATAATTCTGTGGGAATGTTATACTTTTTCATCAATTTAATTTTTATCTTTTTATATTCAATATCGCTGAGTAAGTGCTTAGAAAGTAACATAGACAGCATAGATAATTGGAGGCTGTATTTTAATAATTCATTATTCATTTCAACTCCTCCTCATTCAAATTTATTTTTAAGTTTAATGACATTGGTAGGTGCTTGGCAGCAACATAGGAATCTCACCTCCGCCTCTTATTCCAGACGAGCCGGCTTAAACTATTGAAGTATCATTATCACTACTTGTTTCAACGAACAGATTGCCACATCTGTTTTTATGTATTCTTATTTATCGCTCGCTTTCTTGTTTCCTTGATTTATCAGTATTCATAAAACCAAAATTTCTTTCAGCAGAAAGGTCATGGCGTAAGTCATAATCCTCCACAAGTAGCTAAAGTCCTACCTTGGTCTATTCAGTTGTCAAGGAACAAGTGCCTAATGGCATTAAGAGAGATTTTTAACTTTGACTTTTCTCAAAACACTTCTTAAATAAGAAATGAGGACAGTTCTCCCTTCACTTTATAAAGGAAAATCTGCCCTCATGCACAAGGCGATTACTTCATAAATTCTTCCAATAGCACACTTAGTTTTTTAAGAATGCTATTTTTTCGCCATTGTATAGCTTGATAGCTCACTTTCTTACCTCTCGCTATGCTTGATAGCGTTTCATCATTGAAATACAAACGCTCTATGATGTCCCTTTCCTCATCGTTTAGTTTTGATATAGCATTTCTGACTGCCTCAATCATCATCTGTGTTTCAACAATCTTTGCTACATCAACGCTTTCATCAGCGATGTTATCTACAAAATTCCCATCATGATCCAAAGAGGAAAAGAAAAGCAGGTGGTTTTTTCTGTCCACCTGCTCTAAATACTTCTCGTGTTCTTTTTCTCGCCAGTAGACTTTATAAATATCTTCACTGACTTTTACCTTTTGCCCTCTGACATAAAGGTAATACTCTTTTGCCATAAAGTTTCCTCCATTTCTTTTTTGTCTATTTGTTTTTCAGACAAAAAAGGAGGACTCCTGCACATAAGCATAAAAAGTCCTCGAAAACGGAAGAAACCTGTTCTTCCAAAATGTTTTAAATTTAATTGTTTATAATAATTACCGACATCAAAAAGGTCTATTATTATTTTCTATATAAATAACAGACCCTACATAACACATAGCAATTACCTCCACTATTTAATCAAATTTTCCTTACTCGAAAAATATATATTAGAGCATTCTTTTAAAAGATCCTCTATACAACAGTTAAAAACCCAAGATAATATGCCGAAAAAATCTGAGCTATAAATATTAGTAGTAATCCACTGTTTTTGATACTTCTTTCTTTGAAAATTGCATATCCTCCACATAAAATCCCTATAATACTAAAAAACCATCCGGCAATAACAATAATCATAAGTTCATGAGCAAGAATTTCATATATTGAAAACCAATGAACTATTCCGGTAATTCCAGAAACCCCAAGCATAGCTCCACAAATATATAGATACATATGATGCCGCGTACATTTCTTCCGCCTTTGTAGAGTTGAAATGATGCATATAATCAGTAATGTTAAAAATAATAATGTGGTTGATATATAAGTTCCCAAGCTGAACAAAAATGCTATTTTTCCTTGTGTGTTAGTGGCAGGGATATAATCATGAGCTAATCTAAAGCTCATAGAATGTACTTTGCCGTCAGCTATATTAAAAGCAAGTGTTTTTTCTTCAGGACTCGCATCCTTGCAAAAGAAAATGTTAGAATCTATTTGTTCGTAATATTGCTTTTTATCTTCAAATGGCATAGTAAGACAAAGACGATTTCCATCTGTCACCCTAATGGAAATCATTTGCATTTTCCCTTGTATTTTTCCAACATTTTTCAATGCAGAGCGGGCAGGAAGATAATCTCCGCTTAACATCTTAAGATCTAAATTTTCTTTTATCTTTTTTTCATCAGCTTCTGTATATGCAATTTTTTCCATAATCTCCGAGCAAAACTCCGTCTCCATTACATTTGTCAATATTAAAATTGCTCTCTCATTTTTTGGCTCTACCCATATTTGTGTTTTGAACCCGTATGTTCCCCCTTCATGCCCAAGTATTTCCGGATTATTCACATATTGCCAGAAGCCATGAGACAAACCGGAATTTGCACCATAGGAGCGATAGGTTTCTGTAAACATATCTTTTTTAGTATGAGGATTATTAAACAACAGATTATCTTTGTCATGATTTTTAGCCAGCTCTTGTGCATAATTCAATAAATCTCCGGCTGAGCCATTCATTCCACCAGCAGGGTACATTCTTAAATACATATTCGGTTCTTTTCGGAATCCCTTTTCAGAAAAAGAATAACCGACTGCCTTTCTTGCCAAAATCGTAGGATTGTCATTCTGAAATGGACCTATCGATGTATTGTTCATATCTAAAGGTTTCAAAATATGTTCATTTACATATTCTTTGTAATTTTGACCGCTCGCTCTCTCTACAATAAATGCAGCTAATGCAGCACCCCAATTAGAATATGCGCTTACCTTGCCCGGTGAAAATACCTGTTCGGGTTGATATGAGGACAAGACTTCGGCTAATGCAAATTCCTTATCACTTTCAAAATAGCGCAGGTTAATAAGCTGATCCTCGAAACCCGCCGTATGATTCATGAGATGGAGCATTGTAATAGGTGTATCATAATGCAAATTTTTCAAAAAACCTTTTGGTAAATAATTGCGGATATCCGCATTCAAATCAATTTTTCCTTCTTCACTTAATTGCATTACACTCACCCATATAAAGGTTTTTGATATTGAGCCCCATTCAAAAACTGTGTTCTCAGGATTCATAGGTATATTTTTTTCTAAATCAGCATATCCGTAGGTTTTTGAAAACACAATTTCTCCGTGTTCAGATACAATAACACATGCACCCGGAACACTTTTACCTATATACGCATCCGCAACTTTATCAATAACAGTTTCGTAATGTTCAGTTTCTTCCGCAGCAAAAATAAAGGAACGCGGAAATAAAACGACAAAGGCAAAAGCAATGAAATAACTCAAAATGAAGATTTTTTTCATGATATTTCGCCAACTTTCACCTTGCTTATTTCCTGTGCAAGCTTAATGAGATGCTTGTATTCACTAATTAGCAATATAATTGCAATCAAAATTATAACGACATCATTCAAAGGCAACGCCAACCATACTCCGAGAACATTTCCGTTCAGAAAACGAGGCAATATCAATACTAAAGGGACTACAAGTACAAGTTGCCTTAGTATAACCAATACTCCTGCCTGTTTTGCTTTCCCGATAGCCTGAAAATAAGTGACTGTCATTATGAGCATGCCATAGGTAGGAAATATACAGTACATAAGTCTAAAATTAGATAATCCTGAACTTACGATAGCTGAATCGGTAATAAATGCAGATAATATCTGCACTGAAAAAATTTCGATTATGGCAAAGAAAAATCCGGCAAGACAAGTCGAACCTATAATAAATACATTCGTAAGTTTTTTAACCCTTATATATTCTTTTGCTCCGAAATTTGTTCCGACAGCGGGCTGCATCCCTTGACTCATTCCCCATATCGGAACAAATGCAAGCTGCATAACTCTTTGAGCGGCTCCCATAAGAGCTATTTGCTTTTCTCCGCCAAAATGCACTGCCGTATTATATACAACTGTCATTTGAACCAACATCATAATTTGCATGAGCATAGCGCTCATTCCCACGGAAAAAATTTCAGGTAATAAATCTTTTGCAGGTTTTATCCCATGAAAACGAACCACCGGACTTTTTTTCAAGAAGTATATTAAGGTGACCAGAGCTTGACTGATTTGAGAAATTACAGTTGCAATCGCAACGGCTTGCGGTCCCCGAGATGGCATAAGCAGAATGAATATAGGATCTAATATAATATTCAAAATAGCACCGGCCGCCATGATTCCCATTGCAACTCCCATGCGGCCCTCTGCCCTTATTACCATATTTGCACCTTGCATAAAATTTACGAATATGGAGCCGAGATATACTGTTCTTAAATAAGAAACACCCATCTCCAGCACTTCACCGTCGGCACCAGATAAGCGTAAAAATTCAGGAGCAAATATGATACCGATAATCATAACTACTGATGATAGAATGATTACCAAGAAAGTCAAATTTCCTATAATCTTATCCACGGTTTCTTTATCTTTTTTCCCGATTGCCCGAGAAAGTACAGAGCCCGAACCTATTCCGAGAAGAACTGCAATCGCATTATTGATCAATACAAACGGAGATGCCGCCGAAACTGCACTCATGGCATCGGTTCCTACCATTTGCCCGACATAAATTGAATCGACAAAGGCATATAATCCTACTATCAGTTGACCCAAAATCGCCGGCAAACTAAGGCTAATCATCAATTTCCAAGGATTTTCCGTAAGCAATTTATCACGAACATCCATTATAAGACCCTCCTTGTCTTTTATTTTTATGTTTTATCTATATTTATTCTGTATTCACAGCAAGCATCCATAAATTCCTCATCATGAGTGATTACAAAAATGGTTTTTTCTTTTTCCGTAGCCTTTTTTAGTTCCCTTGCAACCAAAAACATATTTTCGGCATCCAATCCACTGGTCGGTTCGTCAAGTATCAAAATATTTTTACCTGATAACAGCGCACAGCATACCGCAAGTCTTTGTTTTTGTCCCCCTGACAAGGAAGCAGGATGAGAATCTTTATATTCGTACAGATGCATATCCTTAAGCAATTTTTTTGCATCTTCTAAATTCTCTGCATCATATTTTGTTCCGAGCAAAAGTTCTTTTGAAACGCTTTCTGTAAAAAATTGTGTACCTGTGTCATTTGAACAGTAATAGGTATGTCTGCGAAGATTTCTGTATCTTACCTTTTCACCATGAATATAAACATTACCTTCTGTTGATTTTTCAAGTCCGCTCAAAATTAAAGCTAAACTGGTTTTTCCCGCACCATTGTTGCCTGTGATGGCAGTAACACTTTTTTCATTAGCAAAAATATCCACATTTTTTAATATTTGTTTTTTATTTTTCTTGAGAGCTATCCTTTCTCCCTGTATTGCAATATTGTCCGTTCGGGGTGGGGGAATTTGGTTTGTAAAAGGTTTATTTATAATACGGCGAAGTCCCTTTGAAATGCGTTCCAAGTCATTCATTGTACTAAATTCTAAAGAAGAATATTCATGCTGTATCTGTCCGTCTTTCATATATAAATACCTGTCGGCAAGCTCTTCTGTCCAACTGAGACGATGTTCGGCAATCAGCAATGTGTATCCTGCTTTCTTTAACTGCATAAGGATGTTTTTCATTTGAGTGATGCCGTCTTTGTCCAGATTTGCAGTCGGCTCATCAAACACAAAAACCTCCGGATGCATTGCATATACAGAAGCTACTGCTGCTCGTTGTTTTTCACCACTTGAAAGCAAATCTAAGGAAATCTTTCCTATGTTTTCCAATTTCATCTTATGAATAGCATCCTTTGTTCTTTTTTGAATTTCAAATTTTGAGAAACCGTAATTTTCACATCCAAATGCTATTTCACCCTCAAGCTCTGACGAAAAAAATTGTCTTTGAGGATCTTGAAATATGCTGCCGACAATTTTACCGATATCATAGGACGGCATCATTTCAATATCTTTTCCTGCAATTCGTATACTGCCTTTTTTAGTTCCTTTGTAATATTTTGGAGCAAGACCGTTGATAAGTCTGGTAATGGTCGTTTTCCCACATCCTGATTTTCCTGTCAAAACCACGCATTCACCGGCTTTTATCGCTAAATTTATATTCGTCACACCATGGTTGCTATCAGCATACTGAAAGGAAACATTCCTTAATTCAATCATATTTTGATGCCTCCTATCCATAAATAGCCCGATACCAAAGCGAACCATAAAATCATGGCAAATATATCCGTTATTTCAATCTTGCTCTCATAGTAGCTGCTTCTTTTTCCCGGTGATTCTCCACCTCTTGCAATAGCTGAAACGGAAAGCTGATCTGCTGTCATCAAAATTCTGACGAGCAGGGGAATCAGCACATATTCGCATGTCCTTGCGGGTGCTTGCAATATCTGTTTAATACCTGTCAGGTTTCTGTTTTTCATAGATAGATACACACTCCTTAACTCCGATTTCATGGTAGGAAAGAATCTGAATACTACAAGAACTCCCAAAATAATGGATGTGGGAAGGTGAATACTGCTTAGGAACGCTGAAATCTTTCCGGGTGGTGTTGTAACCAAATCCCATGACATCAAGAAAGCAGGAGAAAGATTCCAAAACATCAGCACATAAAATTCTGAAAAAATCAACATATGAAGTCCGCAGCGTTGTATGGCGCAGAGCAAAATTCCCAATAAGATGTAGAATATGCCATAATTAAATACGATTTTCCATTTTCCCTGTATAATAAGATGCAAAAAAGCGACAATTGTAAGGATACAGCTGAAAATGACATCTTTTCCCATATAAATGGCTATCAGCACACAAATGAATCCCCATATTTTAGTTATGACAGCAAAAGAAATTTTCCTCATTATAGAAGTCCCGTTTTTTTGAAATGCTTTCCCATAATTTTTTTCCCGGCCAGACCACCCGCAAACCCACATATCGTGGTAAAAATCACAATGAATACAATCCATCCGGGAGTCTTATAGTAGCTGATATATGAATCTATATAATTTTGATCCATGCCACTGCTTTTTGCAAAGCTGTAATAGGTTTCCCAAAAGAACCAAATCGGCAGTAAATTGACACCGTTATATAAAAGACTGGCAACAGTCCACGCCGCTATAATTTGTTTTGGATTTCTTTCAGAGCAATTTTTCCACAAGATTACTTCGCATATCATACCAACCGCAACAAAGTACGGTAAAAGATACCAGTTCCCCATCAACAGATAAATCATACCGACGATACTCATATAAACAAGGCTGACAAAGTGCTTCCTTACCCGACACAAAAGCAGATAATAGACAGGTGCACATAAGAACATGGTAAAACCGATTGATAAAACCATGCTGACAAAATGATTGGCCATGCATACCATATTTACAATAAACTGGATGAGAATAAGAAAGAGACTCAACAGAGCAGCCGCAATGACATCTTTAATTTCCCATTTTAATGCTTTATTTTTTTTCATTTATTTTCCTCCGTAAATATTACTTTTGAGCTTTGATGATAAAGGTCGGCATCGTGCGATACCTGCGTGCCATAAAAGGATTCCAATACTTTTCCTGTAACAGTGTCTCTGTTTCAATGTTCTTAAAACCTGTTTCTCTGCATGTTTCCAAATCCCATTCCGGGCGTTTTATATAACTTAAAGGGAGTTTTTTCAATTCGTCCATCATATCTGTATCATGATAATAATCCTGAAATTTGCCGTAGCGTTTTGTTAAAATGTTTTCATCTGACTGAAAGAGCTTTGCCTGTTCCTCTCCCCAAAAAGGGAAAAGCCAATTTGCATCTAAATTCAGCATACAACCGCCGGATTTCAAAATTCTGTACCACTGCGCATAAACTTTTTTCGGATTATTAAATAGCCAAAAGGCATGTCTTGAGACCACTGCATTAAAGGTATTATCGGGAAAATCCACTAACTCTGTGTCTTTAAGCATAAAAGTGATTTTATTTGAAAATCCTAACTCCTCAGATATTTTTTCAGCTTCCTTGAGCATTGCGACATTATTGTCTATTGCAATGACATCACACCCAATTTGTGCAAGAAGCAGTGAAATAAACCCGGTTCCACATCCGACATCTAAAATTTTGTTTTTTTGACAATCTCCAAGACACCGTTCTAACAAACCTCTCCATTCCAGACCTCTTTCTTCTATTTCTTGAAGAAGAAACATTTTCATTTTTCCGGCATCCCCGGACCATTTTTCCTCAGCCCTATTCATTTAACTTTCCCCTTTCCTATTTATGAAGCAAAAGTCGCATTTTTCACCGTTCATTCCCAGTGTCTGACTTCTTTCAAATACAAATCCCTTTATATTTCCGAATACGATATGATCACACAGACAGAATATCTCACAAAGCTCTGGGCATTCAAAAAAATTGCAGGTATCCGCCCAAAGGCACTTGAGCACATCGACACGGTAGTATTCCCCGTCATCCGACAGGATTCTGCTTTTCCATATTTCATCGCCCGACATCCCTTTTTTCATAAACAAACGAAATATCCTGAAAAACCCGGGGATATGGAAAAATGTTTTCAAAAGCTTATGTGCCTTTTGGGCAACATAAAATGAATACTCCTTTACCAATTCTTTTGCCTCATTTTTTGAAAGCCCTTTATCTATGAAACATCGGTATAGGGCTATATTTGAAATAATGCTTCTTTTTTGCCTTTTTTTCTGTTTTTCCGTCCATGATCCTTGATTGATTTCTTTGATGAGCTGCTTCATTTTTGTTTTATGTTCCGCATCTATTTTTTTTAATATCTGTGCATTTAACTTTCCGAAGTAAAATTTTTTGTATGTCATTCCAGACCTCCTAATTTCCATCCAATTGCATTTCCCCGAATTTCAACAAATCGTCGATAAAGTCCTTCCTGCTGTATCAGCTCCTGATGTTTTCCTCTTTGCACAATTCGTCCATTTTCAAGAACAAGAATTTGATCTGCTTCTCGAACTGTATTCAACCTGTGAGCAATCATCAGAAGCGTTTTATTTTTTGTCAGCTCTGAAATAGCCTGCTGCAATTCCCGTTCGTTTTCAGGATCGACACTTGCCGTAGCCTCATCTAAAATGACAACAGGTGCATCTTTCAAAATCGCTCGTGCGATAGAGATTCGCTGCTTCTCACCGCCGGAAAGGGTTGCACCTCCTTCTCCAATCTTTGTTTGGTATCCATCCGGAAGTGCGGATATGAAATCATGGCAGCATGCTTTCTTTGCCGCTGTAATCATTTCTTCTTTTGTTGCCTGCGGTTTTCCAAAAAGAATGTTATTTTCAATGGTATCTTCAAAAAGGTAAACTCTTTGAAACACGATGGAAAAATTTTTAAGAAGGCTGTCGCAGGTATAGTCTTTGACATTAACGCCGCCTAAAAGAATTTCTCCGTCTTTTACATCCCAAAACCGTGCAATTAAACTGCAAAGGGTCGTCTTTCCTGAGCCTGATGGTCCTACAATGGCACAGCTCGTACCTTGAGGAACAGAAAAGCTTACATCGTGCAGAATTTCCTTTTCCTCATATGCAAAGGAAATGTTTGAAACGGTTATGTCGTATGCTTTCGGGATAAGGTCTGTTCCCTTTTCATCAAGAAGGGGAATATTGGATATTGTTTCCAATCTGTCTAAAGAAGCATCCACAACTCTTGCAACGGCAGCCGTACTTCCTGCAAGCTCCACAGTCGTATAAATCATAAAGCTTGCGACAATAAGGAGCAGGCACTTTTCAGGAGTTATTTCTCCGTTCATAAGCAGGTATGGTGCAACAACAAGGATTGCGAATCTGGCAAATTTGAATATCATTTGAAAGACGGCAGCTAAGCCGGAGAAAACTTTTTCTAAAGCGATGTTTGCCTCTGCGCTTTCATTGATTGCAGCGTCTACGGATTTGTCCGAACGGTCGGCAAGTCCGAATGCCTTTATCACGGACATCCCCTGTATATATTCTAAAATGCCTGTAACAAGTCCGGCCTGTGCAGCTTGCCTGCGCGGAGAATATTTCATACCAGCTTTTTGTGTTTTTGCGTACACACAAAGGGAAAGAAAAAGCCCTATGAACATCAAAACTCCAATTTTCCATTCATAAAACAAAAGCCATATCCCTATCACTGCGGCGTGGATAAATCCTCCGGCTACCGCTTCCATGACGGTAACTGCATTGGTTTCCAGATCTCCAAGTGTTGTAGTAACTGCCGCTGTAATATCTCCAAGGCGATGCTCATTAAAATATCCCATAGGTACGCGTTTTAATTTTTCGCCAAGCTCCATGCGCCATTTGGAACACATGGAAAAGCTTCCAAGGGTTCTTTTTACAGCGGAAAGATTCGTAAATAGAATGCGTCCTGAAATACTTAAAAGCATAATCCCCAAGGCTGCCCATATTGTTTTAATCGACATGAAGCCACTTGAAAGTGATAATAGTATTCCGTTCAAAACTGCAAGCACAGCCATAATGGGAAGCATCTCAAACACGGAATTGCACATATGAAAAATAAACGATAAAATCAATCTTTTTCTTTCCATTCCGGAAAAATCCAAAAGTCGTCTGAACATCTGAATCATGCTGATACCTCCTTCATATCAAGCGTGCTGATATGTGCATTCCAAAGTTCTCTGTAAAGAACACAATTTTGGGTAAGCTCCTCATGTTTTCCTTCCGCTTCTATATTTCCTGCATTCATGACGATAATCTTATCGGCTGATGTGATAGTAGATAATCGATGTGCAATGACAATCAGCGTTTTTCCCGCTACAAGCTCGCTGATGGAGTGCTGAATTATCGACTCATTTTCAGGGTCTGTAAAGGCGGTAGCTTCATCTAAAATAACTACGGGGCTGTCTTTTAATATGGCTCTTGCAATGGCAATGCGCTGCTTTTCTCCGCCGGAAAGATTGCTTCCGCTGTCTCCGACAACGGTATCGTAGCCATTGGGAAGTGATGTAATAAAATCATGGCATGCCGCTTTTTTTGCTGCATTTTCGATTTCGCTGTTTGTAGCATCCGGCTTACCGATTCGTATATTTTCTCGTATAGAAAGATGAAACAAATAATTATCCTGTGAAACATACGCAATATGTTCCATTATCTGCGAAAGCGGTATGTTCTGCACATCGACACCGCCTATTTTCACGGTTCCGCTTCCCGCATTCCAAAAAGACGCAATGAGTCTGGCGACAGTGGATTTGCCCGATCCCGACGGTCCGACCAAAGCCGTCATTTCATTTTCATTCGCTTCAAAGGAAATGCTGTGTAAAACCTCTGTATCCTTGTAAGAGAAAGAGACGTTGGAAAATTCTATTTTTTCTCCTTTAAGCTGTACTCGTTTTTCCGGGCGTTCCATTTCTTCCGTATCCAAAAGGCTTCCGATTTCTTTTACGGTGGCATCTACCATAGCAAGGCTGTCTGTATATCGCAATGCCTGAATAAGCGGAGCAATCAAGCCCAATGATAAAATAATGCAGGATATAAAACTGCCTGCGCTTATGCTTCCGCCTATATAAAACAAACTTCCGACAGGAAGAACTCCGATTAGACTTGAGGGTGCTATTGCAATACCTGCCGCATAGTACGGATTCGTCTTTTTGAACCATTCCGATTTAGAATTTTCATTCTCCTTTACCGCCTCTGCATATTTGCGATAAGAATCGCTACTTTGATTAAAAGCCTTAACCACTTCGATTCCGCCTATATATTCAACCGTAGCGGCATCCATAGCTTTTGCGGCTTTAATAACTCTGTCATAACGCTTCTCATAATCTTTCATCATTCCCATATAACAGAGCATCCCGACAGGAAAGGTTGCAAGAGCAATAAGTGCCAGCCTCCAATCAAGGAACATGAAATAAATCAACATTAAGACAGGAATCATAATATTTGCTGTTAATTCCGGTATCATGTGAGCAAGGGGTAACTCCAGTTTTTCAACCGTATCTACAAGCATCGTTTTGAATTTTCCTGACGGGGTATCCAAGACAAATCCCATGGGCACTCGTGACAACTTTTTCGTAAGTGCAGTACGAATATTTTTTAGTATAGTAAATGCGGCTTTGTGAGACCGCACCGTAGATACAGTTGATAGACCAAGCTGCAAAAGGTACCCCAAAAGAGCAATTACTGCCATCGGCATGATTGATTTCAAGCTGTAATCGCCGGCGCATATTTGAATAATAATGCGTGAAACTGCAATGTACGGGACGATTCCAAACCCTGCACCAAGAACGGCAAAAACAACCGAACTTAAAAGCAAGCCTTTACATGATCCGGCAAACTCAAATAAGCGATGCAATGTGTTTTTGTTCTTCTTATTCTTCATTTCGATCTCCTTCTGCTAAAATATATTTTTCGATATTTTTCTTTTCTTCACCTCTCAAATCGGCAATTATTTTACCGCCTGACAAAAGCAAAACTCTGGAACATATTGTTTTTATAAATTCAATGTCGTGTGTAATAATGAGCAGGATTTTTTCCTGTTCAGAAAGTCTCTCTACCATCGTTCCTACTTCCCGCATGCTTTTTAAGTCAAGCCCACTGGTCGGTTCATCGAAAATAAGAATTTCTTTATCACAAAGCAAGCTGATTGCCACTGCCAACCTCTGTTTTTGTCCTCCTGAAAGTGAAAGGGGATGTCTGTTTTTTAATTCGGAAAGAGATAAGGCCGATAAAGTTTCGTCAATAACAGACTCATCTGTTGTTTTTGTTCCGAGTGTGCATTCTGTTTCCACACAATCCGTAAAAAGTTGATGTCCGACATCCTGCATCACCATGTAAGATTTTTTAATACGCGCTTTTGCAGACAAACTCCTGCCGTCTACAAAAATATTTCCCGATTTTTGTTTTATCAGTCCGCATATCGTGCGTGCCAGTGTCGTTTTTCCTGTTCCGTTTGCGCCGGTAATTGCGACGATCTCTCCACCATTTGCGGTAAAAGAGATGTTTTGCAAGATAATCTTTTCACCATATTTGACATGAATATCTTTCAGCTCTAAGGTGTGTTGGGAAAATTTTTTATCATTGGTATTTGTTTTGATTTCAGAAAGATTTCGACACCTGAGCCCCATATTTTGTATTTGTTCAAGCGGGAGCTCGCAAAAATCCTGTATACTCATATCCTTAAAAATCTGACCCTCCTGCATTAAGATGACCCTGTCTGCAACATCTGTTAAATACCACAAGCGATGTTCTGCAATGATAATCGTTTTCCCTTGTTGTTTTATTTTTTCTATCAGTTTTTTCAGTTCAAGCACGGAATGAAAATCCAGATTTGAGGACGGTTCATCCAATACAAAAATATCCGGATTCGTGGCATACACAGACGCAAATGCAATTTTTTGTTTTTCCCCTCCGGAAAGTTCAAAAATGCTGCATCCTTTTAATTTTTCTATATGCAAATCTTTAGTAATCCTTTCAAGCTGCTGTTTTAATTCTTTCGTCTCAAGCATTCTGTTTTCCAGTCCGAAAACAATTTCACTATCTGTATCTGTGTTGAAAAATTGTGTTCTCGGATTTTGAAAAACCGTGCCGACACTATCGGAAAGAGTTGAAATTTCGGTCTCGGCAACATTCATTCCTTTTACAGTTACTTTGCCTGAAAGTTTTCCTTCAAAAAAATGAGGAATCAGCCCGTTTACCAATCTGGTAAGAGTCGTTTTTCCGCATCCTGATGCACCGCACAAGAGAACACATTGTCCTTTTGGAATATTTAAGTGTAATTCCCGTAAAGAAGCTTTTTCCATATCCTTGTAGGAAAAAGAAAGTTTTATAAATTCAATCAAGGGAATACACCTCCTCGTAAAAAATCAAAAAATATCATGCAAATAATCCCTATATAGATTGTTACAATCAGAGCATCATGGATTGAAAAACAAACTTTTTCCATACAGCTGCGCCTTCCGACATGATCTATTCCTCTTGTAATTGCGGCTTGTGTGATTTCATCAGAGATTTTAGAAGCAGATACCAGCATCGGTACATATACATACTCCATTATTTTGACCGGATGGCGTAAAAATCCTGTAAAAGAAGCGGTTATCCCTCGAAGAGCCATGGCGTCCTTAATATAGTTCCATTCCTCAGCCATTGTCGGAAAGTATCGCAATGTAACAGAAAGTGCAATAGTGAAACCTTTAGGCAAATGCAATCGACTGAATGCAGCTAAAAAAGCACTGACCTTTGTAGTTTGTATTAAAAATGTGCCGAGCATAAAACAAGGAATAAGTTTTCTTATATAGACATCAAACATATATATGATGCCTCCGATCGTAACAGGTAATTTTGATATAACAAAAAGCTGTACCATCAATAACACAATAAAGAGAATTCCGTATTTTGAAGCAGTACGGAACTCTTTCGCCTGTAAGAGCAATAATATAGGGATTGCTGTAAAAAGGCATTCTATAACGATACTTTCATTCAGAAACACGGAAATACTTGTTATTGATAAAATCAGCAGCTTTGTTCTGGGATCTAAAGCCATTTATATAATCCCCACTTTTTCAAAATGTTTTTTCAATAATTTTTTACCTATAAGGCCTCCGATTATGGCACAAATAATTGTCCCCAAAATCATTAAGGGGATAACCCACCAATTTATTCTAATAGCATTGATGATTCCTTCAAAAGAAGAAACATCTCCTTTTCTACGCATGAATTCATCAAACTGTGCAGGCATGATAGCCATGGGAATATAGGCTCCCATTGGAGACAGCGCAAACACGCAATAGGCAAGTAAATTTCTTCTGAATGATTTGAAATTTCCTGATTGGCAAATAAAGTCCGCAATAAATCCAAATACGATGAAAAATACCGACATCATCCAAAACATACCGGTAACAAATAACAAGATTCCGGCAAGTATACCAAGTATGGAAAGTGATCCGCGCTTCGGTATTTTAGCGGTGTATAACATAAAAACACTGCCCGCAAATAAAGCTACTATCATCGGCATAAACGGAAAAGTGACAGGTGTCATCTGTGCGATACCGCCTATAACAAATGCAATAACAAAATAAATAAGTGAAAAAATGCCTATGGAAATATAATCTCTTGTTAGTAATATATTTTCTCTATTTTTCATAATAATCATATCCTTTCTAAATATAGTTGTTAGCCTTTGCTAACCTTGCGTGAAAATTTTACGCTTTATTTAAACCTTAAAAGTCCATCCCATCCCGAATTAAAAAAAACTGCAAGCTCTTTAACATATTTAATGGCTTGTTCTCTTGTCATATCATGCACAATCGTTTCAAAAACAGCTGTAAAATATGCACTGGTAATCATGTGATGTAAATCATGACTGACGTTTCCTGCCATTTTGCCTTTTTCTTTAAGAATAGCGTAATATTTTTCCGTACGGGATACTTCCAATTCTACAAGTTCATGAATATAATCTTCGTATTTTGTGCCTTCAGAACAGCAAATTACAAGCTTGAATTCTTCAAAATAATCATAAATATAATTCACAAAATGCAAAAGATATTTTGTAGACAGCTCTCTGCTTTCTAAAGTTTTATTTTCTGGAATTAAATCAAAATGTGCATCTTGTGCAGCTTTGAACTGTTCTATTAACCCATCAGCTACATCAGAAACAATAGCTTCAAATAAGGCCGCTTTATTAGGATAGTAACCATAAAAAGCACCTTTCGTAAATCCTGCTTCCTCGACAATTATTCTAAGTGAAGCATCCTTAAATCCTTTTTTTAAAAATTCTTTCTTGCCGACTGCCAATATTTTCTTTTGAGTCTCAGAAATAGTCATTTAAACACCTCCATCAACAATATACCATCGGTATATACCACCAGTATATACCATTGGTATATTGTTGTCAATAGTTTTTTTACATTCATAATAATATTCACATTTTTTCAATTTCCTGTTTGAAATTTACTCTAAAAATTAAATCATACGAGAACAAATTAAACTTATAATGCTAATGTTATCTTTAATCCAGAACTTTTTGAGCCTTAAAACAAAGAAATGTTTATTATGAATGTAAACTATTGCAAAATAATAAAGAATTACAAAAGTCCTTCGATTGGAATTATTCACCATATAAATCAACAAATCTGCGTTCTTCTATGGAGAGAAATATTTTAAAATTAATACAAAACCTATGATATAAATACAGCTAAAGGAATTGATTTATGGTATAATACAAATGTAATACTTAATAAAAGCTTAACGCTTGCTACCCTAATCATTCTTTTGTAGCAAGCACAGTAAGTGTACGGACACTTACGTAAAAATTGATGAAGCAGCCCTCTGGGATCTGCTTCTTTTTTTATCAATTTTTAACTTGTTAGGGTGTACCCTAAGACCCCGAAATACATTCAAAGGAGGATTTACCTATGGCAAATAGAATACGAAATGAAAGACTTGAAATTAAATTAACCGAAGAAGAAAAGGCTCTTTTTGAGGAGAAAAGAAAACTTGCGAAATGCAAAAATATGAGCCATTTCATTCGCAAGTGCGTTTTAGAAAAGGAAATATACCAAGTGGATTTAGAACCCTTTAGAGATTTACAAGGCTTGCTTTCCAACGCTACAAACAACATCAATCAGATTGCAAAGCGTATAAATTCTACTGGAATAATCTACAAAGACGATATAAACGATATAAAAAAGCAGATTGAATATTTCTCAAAAGAGTTGTGGCAAATACATTCTCTGCTTCTTAACAGAACTTCCGGAGGTGATTAAATTTTATGGCTATTACAAAAATACATCCTATAAAATCAACCCTTAATCTTGCCATTTCATATATTGTTAATGGAGAAAAAACGGACGAGCAAATCTTAGTAAGCACTCATAAATGCCATCAGGAAACTGCTCATACCCAGTTTTTAAGAACACGAAATGATGCGGGAACAAACGGAACTGTTCTTGCAAGACACCTCATTCAATCCTTTTTACCCGGAGAAGCAAGTCCTGAAATGGCACATCAGATCGGTCTTGAACTATGTAAAAAGATATTAAAGGATGAGTACGAATTTGTCTTATCTACCCATATAGATAAAGGGCATATTCATAATCACGTCATATTTAATAATGTGAATATGGTTACTGGTAAGTGCTATCAGTCCAACAAGAAAAGCTACCACCAAATCAGGTATCAGAGCGATAAGTTATGTAAAGAAAATAACCTATCTGTGATTGATGAGTTCTACGAGAGCTATAAGAGAAAGTACAAAATAAATGGAAAGTCTTGGTATGAAAATGAGCAATTTAAGAAAGGTACTTCTTGGAAAAGCAGGCTTCAATTTGACATTGATCGTTTGATAAAACAGTCTAAGGATTGGGAAGAATTTCTAAAGAAGATGGTGGAACTTGGTTATGAAATAAAACATGGCAAACACATTGCCTTTAAGCCAAAAGATAAGCAGAGATTTACAAGGTCTAAGACGATTGGTGAGGATTATACCGAAGAAAGATTAAGAGAGCGTATTACAGAAAATCAATCTATTAAAGCCCCGCCTGTCAAAAAACGAATCGGAAATGTTATCAATATGAATACCAATGCCAAAGTGAAAGAGAGCAAAGGCTATGAATACTGGGCAACAAAGCATAACTTAAATACAATGGCTGAGTCAGTTGTTTTCATCAGGGAACATGGCATTAACTCCGTTAAGCAGCTTGATGAATACATTAGGAAAAGTGCTGAAGAAAGACAGAACTTACAAGATAAAATCAAAGAAATTGACAAGGATATGCAGCTACTTTCTGATACTATGGAACAAGTTCATACTGTTAAAAAATATCGAGCCTACTACAAAGAATATAAATCAAATCCATCGGACAAGGCATTTTTTGAAGAATACAAATCGCAAATCACGCTCTATGAAACTGCTCTTTCCAAGCTGAAAAGCTCCTATTCTAAACTTCCAAATTCAAAGAATATTTTAGATAGACTTGATAAACTGCAAGAAAAAAAGAATATCCTCATGAAAGAGTATTCTTCCTCAAAATCTACTATGGACGAGCTTTATCAAATACGAAAGAACTATGGAATTTACATGGGCAAGGAGATGGAGAGATAATTTTTTCTCTCCTCTTTTTCTACCTTGATTTGGCAATTCAAGACCAATAAAAAAATAGTCGGTGCAGTCCTAAGACCACACCGACCGTAAATTTATCTCTCAGCTTCTTTGCTTACTTCTTTCTTTTCTTTCGGCTTTTCCTTATCTTCAGCCTGATATTTTTTGATAGCCCCAAGTACAGATTCTTTCTTTTCTTCTTGTCCTTTCATTTGTTCCTTTGCCTTTAACAGCTTTGAAGAAAGTATCCTGATGTTGCTATGCTCCTTGCCGTTATCATCAATGGAGGTTCTGATTTGTCCAAAGAGCTTAACAAAATCTCCCTGCTTAAAGTCCTTTGGAATATCGCTTTTTTCTCCGTATGCCGAGCAATTATGATAGACCTTATTCCCTTCATCATCTTTAGATACTACGGAGAAATTCGCTACCTTAAAGGCTTCTCCGTTCTTATTTTCCCTTTCTACTACATCGACCTCTCCAACAATATTTCCTACAATATTGATAAGATTATCCTTTTCTTCCTGAGCATAAGGCAGGTCTTTTATCTGCCCCTGTTCCCTTAAATCCTCAATCATATAGTCAAATTCCTCATGCAGTAAATTAAGGCTGTCATTTTCCATATAAGCGTCATAGAGCTTATCCAAAGCACTTTCATCGTTGATACCTTTTTCCATGCTTATAATCGCCTTTACAAAGTCCTTATGATTATCATTTACCATATCTTCTATTTGATTTCTCATTGTTTTGTAATCCATGTTTTTATCTCCTTTCATGGCAAAAGGGAGGTTTCCCTCCCCTTATCTTAAAAATTCCTGTTCTTTTGTTTTTTGCTTTTCTTCTGTTTTACTTTCATTTTGATAGGCTCTTATCTGTCCTAAAATAGATGGCTTATCACCTGATTTTTGTGTGGTTTCTTCTTTACTATGAAGATTGTCCTCCACATCATAAGTTGACTCAAAATAATCACTGTCCTTAAAGTCATTGTCATATCTGTCAGGAATACCGTCATTATCGAGGTCTTTAGAAAGTGGATCATAGAAGTTGCCTTCATCGTCAATATCAAGACCCGTTGCTGCTCTTAAATCTTCTGAATCAACATAAACCAAATCGTTAAAAGAGGACATTTCTATTTCATTTTTCATATTCCTTAGAGCTTCATTTTCTCCTTTATTCTCATAGTCAAAACTCTCTGTTTTGATAGGCGTATCATCAATGTACTGCGTCCAAGTTTTCTCCTCTAAGTTCAGTTCATACTGAATCCCATGTCTTTCATCCGGTGTATTGGTATAGGCGATACCAATATGCTTCAAATCAGGATACAAGGTATTAAATTCATCATAGCTGTGATTTTCTTCGTACTCTCTGTTACAGAAGTCAATGATTGCCCTTTTTACATCTTCCACAAGAGGATTGTCATTTCTCTTTTCTTCCACTTCTCCCATATCAAGGAGCTTATTTAACTCTGCCAAGCGAAGCACTTTTGATTTTAACTCATCTGCCTTTTCAAAAGGCTTTTTTAGCTCCTCTTTGGCATTTTCAAGCTGTTCCTTTGTACTGATAAGTTTTTCTTCAAGCCTATTTAATTTCTCGGGCATTTTCTCAAGAGCGTTATCCAGTCTTGTAATATTCCCGTCCGCACTTGTTCCAAGCTCTCCTGAATGCTTTGCAGCACCATTTAGGCTAAAGTTATGTTCATTGGTAAAGAAGTTATAACTTACCTCTAAATCCATATTCCTATACTTTCCTATAACCTTGCTTTCATTGATTTTCACTTTAGAAATAGCTTCAAGAAGTCTTTCTCCGGCTAATTTCTTGTCGGTAATCTTTTCTCCCGCAATTGTAATGGAAGTAAACTTTTCCTCACCTTCCGCTTTAGATTCTACACTTGCTATATCTTTCTTAACAGCTTCTATGAGCTTTTCCGTTCTTGCGATTTCTTCGGGATAATTTTTCGCCACCTTATCCTCTAATCTGTAACGGTTAGACTTATAGTTTGCTTCAAGCATTTTAAGTTTTGTAACTTCATTATCCAAGTCCATCTTTTCTTTAATCTTCGGATCACCTGTGGCAAGAGCTTTAATCTCAGCATAGTTAAGGGAGCTTTCGTCCACATCTTCCGCAACTCTGACAGGTGTTTTACTTGTCATAATCTGTGAAATAAACTTTTGCTTATTTTCTATCGTCTGCCACAAATAGGCATCAAAGGTATTCTCTGTAACATAACGATAGATATTCACTTTCTCATTTTCATTGCCCTGTCTTACAATTCTACCCGCACGCTGTTCAAGGTCAGCAGGACGCCAAGGCACATCGAGATCATGCAAAGCAATCAGCTTGTTTTGCACATTCGTTCCGGCTCCCATCTTCTGCGTAGAACCCATTAAGATACGAACTTCGCCTTTTCTTACCTTTGCAAAGAGTTCATCTTTTTGCTTATCGGAATTCGCTTCATGGATAAAAGCAATTTCTTCTTTTGGTATTCCCATAGCTACAAGTTTTTCTCTAATATCATCATAGATGTTAAATTCTCCATCTCCTTTTGGAGTGGACATATCAGAAAAAAGTAGCTGTGTTGACCTGTTTTCTTTTGTCTTATCCCAAATGGCAAAGACATTCTTTACACATACATTGACCTTGCTATCAGGATTATCAGGAAGCAGAGGATTGATTAAACGCTGATCTAAGGCAAGTTTCTTGCCGTCATTGGTAATTTTAAGCATATTATCTTCATCAGGCTCTACAACTCTATTTCTGACATCATCTGCTCTTTTAGAAAGGCTCTTTAGGATTTCCTTTTGTTCTTCAGAAGGCTCTGTCTTAATAACCTCATAGTTAGCTTCAGGTGTAGGAAGGTTAAGCATATCCGCAGTCTGAATATCTGCAACTTCCTTAAACATACTCATAAGCTCAGGCAAGTTATAGAACTTTGAAAATCTCGTCTTTACCCTGTATCCTGTTCCTTCCGGAGACAATTCAAAGGAGGATTGTGTTTCTCCAAAAGTGGAAGCCCATGAGTCAAAATGCTCCAGTCCGTTCTTTTTAAGACTTTCATACTGAAGATACCTTTGCATAGTATAAAGCTCGGTCATTGAGTTACTTACAGGTGTTCCTGTTGCAAAAACCACGCCTTTGCCGCCTGTCATTTCATCCATGTAGCGGCATTTCATAAACATATCAGAGGACTTAAAGGCTTCTGACTGTCCGATACCTGCAACATTTCTCATTTTTGTATAGAGATAAAGGTTCTTAAAGCCATGTGCCTCGTCAACAAAGAGCTTATCAACTCCTAATTCCTCAAAGGTAATGACATCATCTTTCTTAAAATCATCGTTTAGTTTCTCAAGCCTTGTTTCCAGTTTTTTCTTTGTCTTTTCAAGCTGTTTTACTGTAAAGTTTTGGTTCCTATCATGCTTGTATTCTTCTACATAATTTACGATTTCATCAATCTGATCTTGGATATGCTTCTCCTGATATTCCTTACTCATAGGGATTTTTTCAAACTGCGTATGCCCGATAACAACCGCATCGTATTCCCCTGTAGCAATCTTGCCTATAAATCTCTTTCTGTTTTTCGGCTCAAAATCTTTCTTATCAGCCACCATAATGTTAGCCGATGGATATAGCTGCATAAACTCACGCCCGATTTGTCCTGTTAAGTGATTGGGTACAACAAATAAGGACTTACTGCACATCCCAAGCCTTTTACTCTCCATTGCAGAAGCTACCATTTCAAAGGTCTTTCCACTTCCTACTACATGGGCAAGCAAGGTATTTCCTCCATAAAGACTTCTTGCTATGGCATTTCTTTGATGAGGTCTTAAGTCAATCTCTGTATTCATTCCCTCAAAAGAGAGATTGCTTCCGTCATATTCTCTGTTACGGATAGAGTTAAAACGCTCATTATACAGCTTTACAAGACGACTCCTTCTTTCCTGATCGTTAAATATCCAGTTCTTAAATTCTTCTTTTAATAGCTCCTGTTTTTGTCCTGCAAGCATGGTTTCTTTTTTATTTAAGACAGAAGTTTTAGAGCCATCCGGATTTACAATCTGGTCAAATACCTTTGTTTCTTTAAGGTTTAAGGCATCTTCAATCAGCTTATAGGCATTTACCCTTGATGTACCAAAGGTCATTTCTGCAAGGTCATTTCCTCTGTCCCTGCTTTTTCCTTCTACATTCCATTCGCTTGTAAGGTTTGAAAATTTAACCTTAATATCCCATTTGGCATACCCCGGAGTTTTCAGCGTTTCAAAGATGAATTTCTCAATGTCTTTAATCGGTATCCAAGTTGCACCAAGACGCACATTGATTTCACTTGCTTCAAGCTCCTTTGGAAGAACTTTTGTAAGCTCTGTTTTTTGATATTCCAAACGGTTCATTTCATAGCTTATCAGCTCTTTTTCTTTTCCGTTCTCAGCAAAGCCAAGATGAGGTAGCTCTCTTTCCGTTTGTCTGAGCTTTGATAAGTAGCTATCTACAATGGCAATCTTGTCCCTGATATTCCCACTTAAATATTCATCTTTTGTTACATAGCCATACTTATAGGAATTGCTGCCATTTGCACAAGCAAAAGGTAAATCCCCATCCTCCAAGTTAAAGGAAAGTGGTCTGTAAAAGTTTTGTTCTTCTCTAATATTTAGGTAGATTTCCCCTCGAAGCTCCTCAATTAAGGTCGGTCTGTCTTTTCCTGTAAGACTTCCCATATAGTCAAAGTCCACATAGCCTTTTTCAGATACCGATAAAACAAGAGCTTCTAAAGAGGTATCCACATGGTCTATGACTTTGGCTTTTGTAATGGTTCTTTTGGAAAAAATATCTCCCTTTGCCTTGAAATTTTCTTCTTCATCAAGGATTTCTATGGAGGAAACAAGCGGGAAGTTGCTATCCTCTTTTAAGGCTCTGGTATTGCTTAAATTATTGACAAAGCCATGCTTCTTTGAAAAGTTATCATATACTTCATTTAGTTTTTCCTGTGAAGCCTTGATTTCTTCCTCGCTAAAATCTTCTTTCTGCTTGTAAATTACATCTTTTAAGGCAACATTCAGCTCAAGGTAATCCTTGATTTTTTCTTTATTCTTGTCTGATACTTCCTTTTTGATAAAAAGTGAGTTTTCTCTGTAATAGACTTCATCGTCAATTAAGGTATAAGAAAAGTTCTTTACATCATCAGTTGCAGGGATTGAAGTGATCTCATCATCAAGTAGCTCTACTTCTTCATACTTGGCATCTTTTGAAATTCTTTCTCCTGCAATCTCAAGTCTGTCCTTTAACGAAGCCATATTTATCTCTGTACCTAAAAAAGCTATCGGTTCACAAGTTAGAGTTTTCCCAAACCTTCCGCTAACTTCACGCATAGAACCAAGCACCTGCTCAGGATGATCGACAAAGTATTTGTTATATGAAAGTCCATTTTCATCTTCCGCAAGGTGTATCCAATCTTCATCTCGCTCTAATACACTATCTCTTTTCTTTAAGAAGATAATATCCGAAGTTACTTCTGTGCCGGCAACACCCTTAAAGGTATCATTTGGAAGTCTGATTGCTCCTAAAAATTCGGCTCTTGCTGCAAGATAGCGTCTTACACTTTCGTCCTTTTTATCCATTGTTCCGGAAGATGTAATAAAGGCTATAACACCGCCGTTTCTTACCTTATCAATGGACTTGGCAAAGAAATAATCGTGGATAAGAAAGTTATTGCGATTGTATTCTCTATCATTTACCTTGTACTCTCCAAATGGAACATTTCCGATTGCGATATCAAAGAAGTTGTTGGAAAATCCCGTTTCTTCAAGTCCCTTAACCTGTATATCACTTTCCGGATATAAGAGTTTTCCAATACGACCGCTTACCGAATCAAGCTCTACTCCATAAAACTTTGACTTATTCATTTCATCAGGTAGATTACCGATAAAGTTACCGATTCCCATTGACGGCTCAAGGATATTTCCCTGTTTAAATCCCATGCCGGAAAGCGTCTTATATATTCCGTCAATGACAGTTTTCGGTGTGTAAAAGCTCGTTAAGGTTGATTCTCTTGCAGCTTCATATTCTGATAACGATAGATTTTCCTTTAAGAAAGCTCTTGCCTCTTTCCACTGTCCATCCTTACTTTCATCAAAGACATCAGCAAGTCCACCCCAACCAACATATTTCGCTAAAACTTCCTGAGCTGTAATATCAAGCTCTCGTTCTCCAATTTCCACCCTGTTAAGCATAGAGATTGCTTCAAGGTTATTATTTAACCTCTCGCTTGGAGATAACTTTGAAGGAAGCGTTTCTTCTGTAATCTTGAAATTGTGAGCCTCATTTTTCTTTATTTCTACTTCCTCAAAAGTCTTTTCAGGCTTCTCATTGGTCAGATTTTCAAAGATTCTATCAAGCTCACTTTCCTTACGATAAGGAATTACATCGGAGCCTGTAATCATACCGCCAAGATATTCGGTATTATCCTTGATCGTTACGGTCTTTAGGTTATTCCCTATATCATCAAATCTTGTGATGGTACAGTCTTTTCCCTTGTACTTCACTTCATCACCGATGATAAATTCAGGTCTTTCAAGATTTACTTGTCTTAATAAATCCTCATCATCTGTAAAGGATATAATCGGGATTTGATGATTACCTTGCCTTACAGGATCAAGCCACAAATCATTTCTTCCTGTGATTTGATTTTTGGAAATCTCTCTTACTTTGTACTCCTCATGATTAAAATAGACGGTATCGCCTTCTTTAACTGCAAACTCATCTGAAAGGCTCTCCTCTTTTTCATTAAGCTCTACTTCTTCTCTTTCCTTTAGATAATCAAATAAGGTAGCCTGAAAAGGTTCTGCTTGTATGCTTTCTTCCACTTCTTCAGGTGCTTCAAGCTCTACTTTATCTTCAAAGCTAAGTTCTCCATTAAAGACAGACTGAAGCTCCTGCTCATCCATCTGCTTTTTAAGTTCACTGTCTTTCAGTTCTCTAAAGGTCTTTGGAAAATCCTCTAAAACAAGTCTTTGGGCATTTAATTCCTTTAACTCCTCAAGATTAAAATATCCCCATTCCGGCTCAATCCCTAAAACAAGTCCAAAAGCATCTTTACTTTTCCTGTCATACTCCGTCATATACCAAGTCCAGTTACTTCTAAATGGAATAATGTATGCTGCATGAACCTGTTTATCCGCTAAAGCTACATCCTCATGTGCATAAAGCTCAGGCACTCTTTCAAGCATTTCATCAGTCATCAGATTATTTGGATCGTCTTTAGAGTAATAACTTGGTTCTTTTTGTTCTTCTATCTCTGTCTTGCTTTCAATATTTTTTTCTTCAAGATAAAGATTTTTATAAAGCAGCTCATCTATATGCTTTGCTACATTTGACCAAGTAAGAAATACATCGTTACAATGATTCTTCTGTAATTTCAGTCCCTTTGCATCATGCCATTCATCACTTCCCTTTGCTCCTGAAACAGCATGAGAATGACCTCCGATTCCATACTCATCTTTTAAGAAATTCGCTTTTTCCTGAAGCGTATGATTTTCTTTGAAAAACTTAGTAATTCGCTCTTTTCCTTGAGATACTCCACTTCCTCTTGAAATCGTATCAAGAACTTCATCTTCTGTAATAAAGCCTTGTACCTTTGGAGGTTCGGTAAGGTTAGAGGTATATTTCCTTCTTGGAAGTGCAAGCTCCTGTAATCTCTGATAAAGGCTATCTACCTTGTGATAATGAAACCTTAGTACATCTTTGTTTTCTTTATATTCTTTCAAAAAGCGACTATACTCGGAAATAACATTTTTTAGATAGTCAGGATTTTTAAGAGCTTCCGATAACTGTCTTGTTTCTTTAAGAAACCCACCTCCTCTTTCTATAAAGTCAAAATAACCCTGTGCTTTTCCTTCTTCACTTAAATCGTGGTATAGATACCATAGCGATTTTGAAACTCTATCTCTTTCATAGTCCTGTGCTTCCAAAAACTCTACATTTGTGGCAAACTTTCCATTTTCTAAAAGTTCATTGATTCTTCTTGCAGCATCACTCCAACTTAAAATTTGCGTATCATCTTCTCTTGCAGAAGTTCCATAAGCTAAATGAATGCCTTTATCCGAATACCAGGAAGATACTTCTCTTTCATCAATGTAAAACCCGTTTCCGCCTTTAAAGGTATCTTTAAGGTATTCTCCTAATTCTTCTACTGTTTTCCCTTTGGAAAATTCAGCAATGATAGGAAGTCTTTCGCCCTCATGGTTTCCACCGTTTACAAGAATACTGTCAATATCATTTTGTGTAAGAGGTATTGTAAGTTTAATCTGTCCTGATCTGTTTTTGGGTAAAGAAAAAGAAGCCTTGTCAGCTTCTCTTATCTCTTTATCCGTATTTTCTTTTAGATTTCCACTATCTCCTTGATTGTTATTTCTTTGAGGGCTGAAATCATCGCTTTGTACTGCGGATGGCTCTCGTCCTCTATCTGCCAAGCCATCATCAGTTTCGGCTTCTCTGCTCTCATAAACTCTATCGCCTGTTTCTGAGTATCCATCAGGTGTCCTATCAGCTTCTTCTCCTTGTATAGATCCACTAACATCTCGAAGTGGCTCTGCTCCTCGCTGTTTGAAAGATAATCCAGCCTCATCACTGCGTATGTCGGATTCGGATATTCCCTCATAAAGTCCATCTCTTCCTCTAACTGATTCAGTGTATTCTCTTTGATTTTCTCTATTATCTCGTCCGTACTCTCCATTTCGGAAAATTCGCTCGTTTTCACTAATTCTTTCCTGATCATCTCGTCGAAGTACATTTTCTTCTACCTCCTCTAATTCTTCTTTTATTTTATTATATCCTGCTTCTTTACCTCTTAAAACTTCTTTTTGAAGCTCTAACTCTTTGCTTTTTTGAATGGTTGCACCAATTACTGTTCCGCTAATGTCCGATACCGTTTCTCCAATGCTCATAAGAGAAATGCTGTCAAGCATTGCAAAGTTTTCCTTTAACAGCTCCTTATCCATAGGATAGTCTAACTTAAATCTTGAAGCTACTGCATAGCTCACTGAGTCCCTTGCAAACTTGGTAAATGATATTCTGTCCTCATCAGATATTCTAAGTTCATTCATAAGGCTATCTATCTTTTCATCTCCGTAGAGCCTGCTTAAAGAAAAGATGTTTTCTAAGGTGCTTTCGCTTTCTTCATAGCCTTCAGCTTTTATCATTTCTTTTAATACATCTCTATGGGCTTCTTTATCAAATCTCCAAAGATTTACTTCATTGACATCTCTGTTTTTGGAAACGGTTTGACTTATATCAAAGATATAGTCCACCTTTTTGTATGTGCTATAGTCCTCTAAAATGGGGATACCTTTCTGTCCTCGCATAACCGTTCTGTTAAAGCGTTCTCTCCAGTAGTCAAACTTGGCACAAGCTGTCGCTTCAGGATTTTTATCATAAATACTTAACTGACTTCTAAAGTCGTACCTCTGATTGTTTCCGACAACCTTTAAGAGCTTCAGATACTCTGCTTCACTCTGCAAAATATCTTGTTTTATTAGCTCCAAAATGTTATGAAAATCATTTATTCGCATGTTTACCTCCTTCTTTTTTAC